>DIHT01000092.1:20883-58082 GCA_002420305.1 Akkermansiaceae bacterium UBA5689
AGGTCTTCCCCATCAAGGTCTTCCTCATCAAAGTCATCCTCTTCAATCAGATCACCATGACTCAGCTTAAACTTCCGCTCTCGCTGGCTCTCCGGAAGAGGCGAAAGGACCATGACAACATTTCTGCCGACCAGCTTGGGCTCCTGATCAACGTTCCCCATCGTCTTCAGGTCCCCCTTGACTCTTTCAAGCTTTTCAAAGCCCAGCTCTCGGTGAGCGTTCTCTCGCCCCCTGAACTGTAACTGAACACGCACCTTATGTCCTTCATCCAAGAAGGACTCAATCCTGCCGAGTTTGATATTGTAATCGTGCTGCTCAGTACGCACTCGAAATTTGACCTCCTTCAGCCGGGTAACGGACTTGCTCTTGCTGGTCTTTTTGAGCTTGGACTGCTCATATTTCCACTTTCCGTAATCGACCACCCGACAAACCGGCGGGTCCGCATTGGAGGCAACCTCGACCAGATCAAACCCGATCGCCTTGGCCTTCTGGACGGCTTCCCGGGTATCCATTACCCCAAGTTGCTCGCCTTTACCCGATACCACTCTGACCCTTGGGGCCCTGATTCGTTCGTTCACCCGGGTCATGTCCCGACGCGGGCGAAACCTCTTCTTCTTTTTCTTAGCGATAGTATCTCGTGTGTTGTTGAGGGCGCGGAGAATATCCGCAAATTGAAACGCCGTAGCGCTCTGCCAAGCTTGGTTGAATGTGCTGCAGTCTCATTGAAAGCAACAAATTTCAGCTCCACTCATAATGAGCGGTTTCGAATTTCTTCGCATACTTGGTCGACAAAGTCATTGAGAGTCATAGTCCCAAGATCTTCACGATCCCGGTGACGCACGCTCACACTCTGTGACTCCTCTTCGCGCGCGCCAGTGATGAGCATATAGGGTATGCGATCGAGCCTCGCAAGACGAATCTTGGCCCCTACCTTGTCATCAGAGACATCGCTGGAAACTCTGACTCCTGCATCCTTAAGCCTTTGCGTAACCATGTCCGCATAGGAATTATGCTTTTCAGAGATAGAGAGCACCCGGACCTGCTCAGGAGCGAGCCATACGGGAAACTTCCCCTCGAAATGCTCGATAAGAAGCCCTACGAAACGCTCGAGGGAACCAAAAGGCGCCCGATGAATCATGACTGGGCGGTGCGGCTTATTATCGGACCCAACATAGTTGAGATCGAAACGCTCCGGCAAACTATAATCGACCTGAACGGTGCCAAGCTGCCATTCCCTCCCGATAACGTCTTTAACCACAAAGTCGATCTTGGGGCCGTAGAAGGCCGCCTCTCCGGGCTCTTCGGTATAATCTACCCCAAGGGTCTCAACTGCTTCGCGAAGAGCCTCTTCTGCCTTGTTCCAGTTTGCCAGATCTCCAACATATTTAGAGGAATCTGGGTCACGCAACGAGAGGCGCACCGCATATTCATTCATCCCCAAGGTCGAAAGAACTGTCTTCACCAGACCAAGACATCCCTGGATTTCCTCACCCAACTGCTCCGACGTGCAGAAGATATGAGCATCATCCTGAGTAAAGCTGCGCACCCGCGTCAACCCTCCCAGCTCGCCCGATTGCTCCCAACGGTAGACTGTTCCGAATTCCGCCAAACGCACCGGGAGATCACGGTAGGAATGGTGCTCGCTTGAATAAATCTTAATGTGATGAGGGCAGTTCATCGGATTTAAAAGAAATCCCTCGATTTCACCGGTAGAAATGGAATCCAATAATTCGGAGCACTTGGTTCCTTTCTCGGCCAGATGCTTGATAGCTTCCCGCTCCACGATGGGCGGAAATTGACTGTCCTCGTAATAAGGGAAATGCCCGGAAGTGCGGTAGAGATCGAGTTTCCCGATGTGTGGCGTGAAGACCTGATAGTATCCTTGCTTGTCCAATTCACCAGTGATGAAATCCTGAAGCTGACGCCGAATGATTCCACCTTTGGGCATCCAAAGTGGAAGCCCCTGCCCCACCGACTCATCGAAGGCAAAGAGCCCCAACTCACGGCCCAGACGGCGGTGATCACGTTTCTTGGCCTCCTCCAAATGCTCTAGATGCTCATCAAGGAGCGTTCGGTTCTTGAAGCAGGTGCCATAAACCCGTTGGAGTGATTGGCTATTTTTATCCCCTTTGTAAAAGGCACTCGCGACCGACATGATCTTAAATGCCTTGCAATTTCCAGTACGTCCAACGTGCGGACCTGCACACAGATCCCAGAAATCACCGTTCTTATAGATTGAGATTTCCTCGCCTTCAGGAATGTCGTTAAGAAGGTCAACCTTGAAGACCGATTCAACATCCCGCTCAGCCACGGATGCAAGTCGCCCCGACTTAGCCAGAGCCATCGCTTCTTCACGACTCACCACCATTCGCTCAAAGGACGCGTTTTCCTTCACCACCTTCTTCATTTCGGCCTCGATCCTCTCATAGTCATCGGGCGTGATCCGGTGCTCCAGATCGAAATCGTAATAGAAGCCCCCTTCTACCGGCGGGCCGGCGGCAAACTGAGCCTCAGGCCAAATCCGTGAGATTGCGGTGGCGAGAACATGAGCACAGGAATGTCGAAGCCGATCCAAATCTGACATTTGGTGGCGCTCTTCAAGGGTCTTTCGCTCTTTTTCTTCAGCCATCGCTTTAAGTTTCAGACCTCTGAACTGAAGTTGCAAGTTGAACTACGGGCTTGAGAAGCCGTGCCTGAGCTAGGATTTCGATGCACAAAAAGTTCCCGGAACCTTGCGGAAATAAAAAAGGCCCCGCTTTAACCACGAGGCCCCTTTTCCGATCCCATAGATCCACCAAGAACCCCGGTTGTATTAACGCGAGTAAAGCTCGACGATCAATTGCACGTTTACCAGAGGGTCTATGTCTTCAACTTCCGGGAGGCGTGCTACAGAACCCTCCATAGTTTCACGATCGAGGGAGACCCATTCCTTCAGGGGCACCGCCTGAGTCAGATCCATCATCCGAAGACCCAGCTGCTGGGAAGAGGGCTTGGGCCCAACCTTGATCTTATCTCCCGGCTTACAGTGGTAACTGGGAACATCCAACTTCCTTCCGTTCACAAGAACATGCCCGTGTCCCACGAGCTGACGAGCAGCTTGTCGACTATTTCCAAAACCGAGGCGGAAACACACATTATCAAGACGGGTTTCGAGCAATTGGAGCATGATGTCACCAGTAATACCCCGGCGCCGTGCGGCTTCTTCGTAGCACCGGCGAAACTGCTTTTCCAGAACCCCATATTGGAACTTAAGTTTCTGCTTTTCTCCAAGCGCGATCGCGTAGTCGGATTTTTTCCGGCGGCCGGCCCTCAAGCCATGCTGCCCGGGCGGATAGTTACGACGCTCGAGAGCTCGGGAGGAGCCGAACAACGGCACCAGAAAGCGGCGGCTGATTCTGTCTTTTGGACCTGTGTAGCGTGCCATGAGAAGATAGTTTATTTAGTTTCGTCGCTGAATTCCCTAAACCCTGCGCGCCTTTTTCGGCCGGCATCCATTGTGCGGGATAGGGGTCACGTCGTTAATGGCTGAAACATCAATGCCAATAGCTTGAACCGCACGGACCGCAGATTCGCGTCCCGCCCCAGGTCCCTTGACTCTTACCTCAGCTTCCTTCAGGCCATGACCCATGGCTTGGCGGCAAGCGTCCTGTGAAACTACCTGAGCAGCATAGGCGGTGCTCTTTCTGGAGCCCTTGAAGCCCATCTTTCCGGAACTGGACCACCCGATAGTGTTTCCAGTTTGATCCGTCACCGTTACCATCGTGTTGTTGAAGGTGGCTGCGACATGGATAATGCCCTTGGAAACATTCTTACTCGACTTCGCCTTGTGGATCTTGACCGCATCGGCCGCTTCTTCGCCCATGATCTCGGCGAAGATATCCCTTTTCTCGTCTTTCTTCTGATCGTCTGGAGCTCCCTCCTTCGACTCCTTACCGCCTCCTTCAGCTGCCGCTTTTTCAGATTCCGCGGGCGCATCCTCTTGTTTCTGGTCTCCACCTGATTGAGGCGCTTCTGTCGCAACTTCAGCGGCAGGAGTCTCCTCGGCTACGGTGTTATCCTTTTCCGGCTCTGTCTCCGGAGCCTCTGGTGTGTTGTTCTCTTCCTCAGCCATGGTGGGTTTCAACAAATTTTAATAATACGCGGCACTCCCTAATTCTTACTGCTAACTGTCTTCTTTCGACCCTTCCTCGTGCGCGAGTTCGTTCTCGTCCGTTGTCCCCGAACCGGAAGGCCCCGCTTGTGGCGTTGTCCGCGATAGCAATTGATGGAAGTAAGCCGCTTCAGCGCGGACTGCTTTTCACGCCGGAGATCTCCCTCAATTGCGATCCCTTGGCTCTGGATCACCTGAGCGATCTTAACCAGCTGATCCTCTGACAGCTGACCCGTCCGCAAATTGCCGTCGACTCCAGCCTGCTCCAGGATCTTCAGAGAACTGGTGGCTCCGATTCCGTATATGTAACAAAGAGAAGCTTCGATCCGCTTCTCGTTAGGTATTTCAATTCCAAAAATTCGTGCCATGTAGTGAAAAGGCGTTGTGACCGCGTCATTGGCCCTGACGCGAAAGGGGCGAGCTATTTAGCAGAGTTGCCCATGCTGGCAAGTGGAAATCCTCAATTTTATAGGGTTCAAGACTCACAGCTGGGATCCCCGCCGCCCAGCTACGGGCCTTTGAGCCCCGCTCGCGCTTCCATAAAAGCTCAAATAGTCCTAAAACTAACCCCTTTCTCCCCGAGAGGCACCACCACTGGAATCCCCGCTAGACAAAATAACGGTGGCCGGTAGCGTCCTTCAAGGTTACTCAACTAAAGCAAACTTCATGGATTCCGCACCCGCTGACACCCCCGATCCCGAGGATCCTCTACCAGACGACGAAGCTCAGGATTCCCCAGAAAAACCTCAGGCTTCGGCGGAGGAAAGCATCCTGCCCCCCGACGATGTTGCCGCAATCGACGAGCTCGGAAAGGTCTATCACGCCCTGAGAGACGAGCTAGCCAAGGTAATCATCGGGCAGGAGGAGGTAGTCGAGCAGCTCGCCATCTGTCTTTTTTCCCGAGGACATGCCCTACTGATGGGTGTGCCCGGGCTGGCTAAGACCCTGCTCGTGTCGAGCGTGGGTGAGTGCATGGATCTTTCCTTCAGCCGAATCCAATTCACCCCTGATCTGATGCCTGCCGACATTACTGGAACAGATATCATCCAAGAAAGTGCGGTCACAGGGAAGCGGGAGTTCGAATATATCAAGGGTCCAGTCTTCGCGAACCTCCTTCTTGCGGACGAGATTAACCGGGCGCCAGCCAAGACACAGTCCGCTCTTCTCGAGGCCATGCAGGAGAACAAGGTCACCGCTCTCGGCCACACTTACGATCTTGATCAACCTTTTTTCGTTCTCGCGACCCAGAACCCGATCGAGCAGGAGGGCACTTACCCTCTCCCCGAGGCGCAGCTTGACCGCTTCATGTTTCTTGTGGAAGTCGACTATCCATCGGAAGATGAGGAGCGTCGTATTGCACGCGAGACCACCGGCGTGGACCGCAGCAAACTGAACGCCTTGATCACAGGACAAGAAGTTATTGAGTTTCAGAAACTCGTGCGCCGGATGCCTGTCCCCAATCACATCTATGACTACGCGGTCGAACTCGTAAGGAAAACGAGGCCGAACTCCGATGATGCCCCTTCTTGGATCAAGGAGTACGTCGGTTGGGGCGCCGGGCCACGAGCCGTGCAATATCTCGTTCTCGGGGCAAAAGGCCGCGCCGCACTCCGGGGCAACTACATGGCGTCTCTGGAGGATATCGAGGCTGTTGCGGTCCCGGTTTTAACCCACCGGGTAATTACTAACTTCGCAGCGGAAAGCCAGGGAATGACCTCCAAGAGAGTAGTCGAACGCTTGATCGAGGAAATGCGAGAGGACTAAGGACCTTCAGGACCACCCAAGGGGCCCATAACCCTCCATAATGACTACTCACAAATTCGAGAACTATCGCGGGTCTTGAAATACGACTTTCTAGATTCCGACGTCCTTTCTCGCCTTGGCGCTCTGCCGGTTGAGGCACGACTCGCCATGGTAGGCAACGTGGTTGGCAAGCATCGCTCGCCACATCGCGGGTCGTCAGTTGAGTTCGCAGAGTATCGCAAATACGTGCCCGGTGATGACACGCGAAGACTGGACTGGAAGGCATACGCCCGGAGCGATCGTCACTATATTAAGGAATTTGAAGCGGACACCAACCTGCGCGCCTACTTTGTCGTCGATTGCAGCGGGTCGATGAAATACGCCTCCGGAGAGTTCGAGTCCAAGATTCAATTCGCCCGCAGGTTCGCCGCCACCATGGCCTACCTACTTGTCAACCAAGGCGATGCTGCCGGCCTTTCGTGCTGCGATGAGACTATTCATCTGGAACTCCCACCCAGCAGGCGTCCTGCCCACCTTCAGAATTTTTTCGAGGTTCTCGGCACGCTCGAACCCAAGGGCGAAACCGGCTTGGTCGATGCCCTTCACACCGTCGCCGAAAAAGTCGGCCAACGGGCACTCATTATCGTCCTCTCGGATCTCTTCTGCGATTCCCAGTCCTTTGCTGATGCTCTACAGCACCTGCGCTACCGGAAACATGACGTGGCTGTTTTTCATCTCATGGATCCACAGGAAATTAACTTTGATTTCACGAGACCTCATCGTTTCGTCGACTTGGAAGACAGCACCACCGTCGTCGCCGAGCCTAACCTGATCGCTGACGAATATACCGCCGCTATCCGGGAGTTTCTGGCGAATATTGAAGCAAGCTGCCATGACGTGCGGGCCAATTATCACCTCGTCACCTCGGATCAGGACTACGAGGAAGTACTCCGCGATTTCCTGACAAACCGTTTGCCGAAAAAAGGGAAAAAATGACCTTTCTTCAACAGGCTATGCTCTGGGGACTTTTCGCGGTCTCTATTCCGATCATCATCCATCTGCTGAATCGCCGGCGATTTCGCACAGTGGAGTGGGGAGCGATGCAATTCCTTCTCAAAGCGACGAGAGATTCCCGAGGCAAGAAGCGCCTTAAGCATATTCTCATCCTTCTGATGCGCTCCCTTGCTGTGGCGGCTCTCGTCTTCGCTATCGCCCGACCACTGGCGGGTGGATTTCTAGGCTGGGGGGGTGGACAAGTCGAAACTGTGGTCCTGATTCTGGACCGGTCCGCCAGCATGGAGCGCTCAGAAAAAGACATTCAAGTAACCAAGAGGAAGAGCGTTCTCACCAAGGTAGCCGACGCCATGAATGAACTCGAGGCCGCCCGTCTTGTTGTGATCGACAGTGCCACAGGGCAGGCACAGGAAGTTCCCTCACCCGATGTCCTGCCCGAACTCTCCTTCACCGCTCCGACCGACTCCGGGGCGGACATCCCCGGAATGCTTATTAATTCCCTTGATTACCTCAAGGAAGCGAAGGCGGGACGCAATGAGATCTGGGTCGCTTCAGATCTCCAGAGAGAAAACTGGGCCCCGGAGGACAGCCGTTGGGAGGCCTTTCGGGCCTCACTGAGCGAAGAGGACTTTCAGACCAAGGTCCGAATCCTTGCTCTCAATGGTCGCGAGCGAAATGATTTCTCCATCCGGGTCGTTTCCGCTCGTAGAGAGTCCGGAGAACTCGTTCTCGATCTGGAGCTGCAGCGGGAGGAAGACGCCGGGCCTACGACGGTCACTGTCAACGTGGATCATATGGGAGCGCGCTCTGGCAGCGAAGTTGCCTTTAACGGGCAGAGTCAATCTTTCAGGAAACGTATCGCGCTAACAGGGACATCCGGACAAGGCTTTGGTTGGGTTTCCATCACTGACAACGCGAATAAGAGAAACAACGTATCCTACTACGCCTACGGCGACGAAGCTCCTGTCCAATCCTACCTCATTGCCGAGAGCTCAACCGACGAAGAAACTCTCAAATCTCTTACCACCGCTCTGGCCCCGGGTTTTGCCAATCAACAAGTGATTACCCGAAGCCCAGAGCTTGCTTATCAGGTTAACTTTGAGGCCGCGTCTCTGATTGTCTGGAAGGCGCCAATCCCCCAGTCACCCGTATCCGACCAACTATTCGACTATGTGAAAAGCGGTGGAGTTGTTCTCTTTCTTCCTCCCTCTGAGGAATCAGAATCCTCATTTGCTGGCCTGTCATGGGGCGCTGTGAGGGAGGCCCCCGGCGACAAATATTTTATCGTTAAGGATTGGGAGCGTGGGGATGGAGCATTCCGAGATGCCTCTGACGGAGCTCCTCTTCCAATAGACCGTATTCGCGCCATCAAGCGTCGCGAAATCAGCGGCGATTACACCTCCCTTGCAAATTGGGTCAATGGCGAACCCCTTCTGGCTCGCCGCGTTATTGAGGCAGGCCAAGTGCTATTTCTCTCTACCCTGCCT
Source organism: Akkermansiaceae bacterium UBA5689 (assembly GCA_002420305.1). GTDB lineage: Bacteria > Verrucomicrobiota > Verrucomicrobiia > Verrucomicrobiales > Akkermansiaceae > Roseibacillus_B. Next base: position 29,278 of record DIHT01000092.1, read on the forward strand.
AGCTATACATGGTCCAACCTTGAGCAAACCGCCCTGCATCTGGTGGCTCTGCAGCGCAGTCTGGAGGAAGGCAGTCGTCGAATCGGAGCCAGTTTTTTCGCAGCGGCAGGGGAAGAGTCTTCTCTCCCGGTCGGAGAGGAGATCCGAACCCGGGTAGACTCCTATGAAGAAATTACTGACCCTGGCAATGCAGACTTTGAGGCCGGTGTCTACCGACTTGGCGAACGTCTGATAGCCGTAAACCGGCCCCTGGGAGAGGACTCTCTCGAAGCGCTTACAGGCGCAGATTTGGGAAGCTCTCTTGCTGACACCGGCTACAGCCTCCTTGAAGAGCAGGATGCGTCAGGAAACAACAGTCTCTCGCGACCGGTCTGGCGCTGGTTCCTGATCGCCATGCTCCTCTTTCTGATCCTGGAAGCGCTCCTCTGCCTTCAACCACGCCGGCCCGTGACCAACAGTGCACCCTCACCCCAGCCTCTGACGTGAGTTTCAATATTGAAAACCTCTACTTCAGCGCACCTCTGCCCATTTTTATAACGGGGCTGGTTGCCTGGCTGCTCATCCTCCTCCTTTGCATCGTCTCTCTCAAAAGAAGTGCGAGGCCGGGACGAACTGGCCTTCTGGAATTACTACGTCTGCTCTGTGCAACCGTCACTGTATTCTTCCTGTTCAACCCTGAGTGGAGAAAAACTATCGAACCAGTCAAACAACCGGAGATCATCATTCTCCATGATGAATCAGGCTCCATGTCGACTGCAGATGCCCGGCTACCGGGTCAAGAGGGCGGTGCCGGAGAAGTCGTCACTCGCAAGGAAGTCTCAGAAGCAATTCTCGCAACCGAGTTCTGGAAACTTCTGGAAAAGGATGGGAAGCATCGGGTATCCGTCGAATCGTTTTCAAAAGCTCCGGATAGTGATGACGGCGAGGCCAGCTCCCTAGCCGTGACCGACATTTATTCCGCTCTCTCTGACCGGATCGAGGACCGCCCAGACCTTCGTGCCGTGATCATGATTGGGGACGGCGACTGGAATGCCCGGGAAAAACCAGCGCCAGTCGCTGCCGCACAGAAAATGCGTCTCCAGGACATTCCTCTGTTCTCGGTAGTTACCGGCGCTCCAAAGCGTCTGCCAGACCTTGATCTCCTTGCCGTAAAGGCTCCGACATATGGCATCGTTGGTGAAAACGTCCAGATCCCGTTCACTATTGAATCCTCTCTGGATCGCGATGTCCGGACTATCGTACGAATTCGAGATCAGGCGGGAGTCGAAAAGACCAAGAACATAACGATTCCGCGAGGAAGCACACACTACGATGCCATCCTTTGGCGTCTGCAAAAGGAGGGTAGCTCTACGCTGGAACTCTCCATCCCCTTCGCCGATGGCGAGCTGGTAGAGAAAAACAACAGTCGCAGATTTAACATTGCAGGCCGCCCAGAATCAATTCGGGCTCTCATCATCGAAACCTTGCCCCGCTGGGAATATCGATTCATCCGCAATGCTCTTTCGAGAGATCCGGGCGTTGATGTAGATTGCCTTTTGCTCCATCCACAACTTGAGGAAGGAGACGGGCCGGACTACATCACGGCTTTCCCTGACAAACTTGAGGAGCTTCAGCAATACGATGTAATTTTCATCGGGGATGTCGGCATCGGCGATGGAATGCTGACCGCAGAGCAAGCCGAATTACTCAAGGGACTAGTCGAAAACCAAGCCTCCGGCATTGTCTTCATTCCGGGCTGGCAGGGTAATCAGTTCAGCCTACTCGATAATGAGCTGGGGGGGCTGATGCCTGTGGTGCTCGATGAAGCTCTCAAAAGCGGCCAGGAGGAAGCTACTGACTCTCCTCTCTCTCTTACCTCCGAGGGCCGAAGCTCACTTCTGACAATGCTTGGTGATACTGAAGAGGAAAACCCCAATATCTGGCGAAGCCTTCCCGGCTTTTACTGGCATGCCCCTGTGGTCCGGGCCAAGAGTGGAACTGAAGTTCTCGCCGTGCACGCCAACCGGCGACACCCCAAATACGGGCATCGCATTCCACTCATTGTCACGAGTCGAGCTGGCAACGGAAAAGTGCTATTCATGGGTATCGATTCCGCCTGGCGATGGCGCCGGGGAGTAGAGGACCTCTACCATTACCGTTTCTGGGGCCAGGTAGCTCGATGGATGTCCTATCAGAGAAACATGGCAGCAGGTGAGCGAGTCCGACTCTATTTTACCCCAGAACGTCCATTACCAGGTGAAAATGTAACCATCAATGCCAATGCCTTTCAAGAGAACGGAGCCCCCTTGGAAGAGGGATCAGTTCTAATTGACCTCACCGCCCCCGATGGGAGCGTCCGCAGGTTTGAGCTCGCCAAGGAGGACGGAACCTGGGGCTCATTTACAGGGCGGTTCAAGGTCACGATGCCAGGCGACTGGATCATCGCTGCCCGCACCTCTGAAAGCGAGGAAGGCGCCGTAAAGACAAGAATCATTGCGGAGGGAGCTCAGATTGAAAAGACAGGACACCCTGCGCGCCCCGACGTCCTTGCAGAACTCTCGCGTGTTTCCAGAGGGCGTGTTGTTGAAGCCTCCCAGCTGGAGATTCTTGCCCAAGAGATCTACGACCTTCCGGAACCCCGCCCGCAGGTCATTCCGGAATCACAATGGGACAAGTGGTATGTTGCGGCAGGCCTCATGGGGCTCCTGGCGATCTTCTGGATCGGGAGAAAGCTTAACGGCACTTTTTAATCGCCCCCATTCTCGATGTGGTCGTCGGGGTTGACTCCGGCCTCATCCACATCAAAGAGCCTTCTGACCTCCTCAAGATCCTTCTGGATCTGCTTTTGCAGCTCGGCATGGCCTTGGAACTTTTTTTCTCCACGGAGCATCCGCCCAAAGGTTATCTCAAGGATTTCACCATAGAGGTTCCCCTCAAAATCTAAAAGATGCACCTCCAGCAGACGCTGTGCTCCTCCAACCGTGGGTCTTATCCCCAGATTTGCCACTGCTTTTCTCTCTCTGCTCTCTCCCTCAATCCGAGCCAGAACCGTATACACTCCATCAGGCGGAAGCTGCTCCTCACCTACCAGAATATTCGCAGTGGGTGCTCCCAGCTTTCTGCCTACCTGCTCTCCAGCTACAACAGAACCCAGCACACTGTAGGAGCGGCCAAGCATCTCGCGCACAGAACTCAGGTGCCCGTCCCGCAAGGCCCTTCTGAGACGCGTACTGCTTATCCTCTCCCCTCGACATGTGACCGCAGCTATCTCCTCGACCTCTACATTGTAGCCCGAGCTGCAGGAGCGGAGAAATGTCATCGTCCCCTCTCGCCCCTTCCCGAATTTCCAATCCTCTCCTGCCACTACCTGACGCAAGCCAGGCACTGACAGCAGACTCTGAGCAAAAGTCACAGCAGCCTGCCTGGCCATATCTTCGTCAAAGCGTAACACCAATAGAACCTCTACGCCGAGGGCGGCGAGAAGACGCTCCTTTTGCTCTAAAGAAGAAAAAATTTGCCGTGGTGCATTCTCAGGGGAGAGCACCTGAATGGGGTGAGGCTCAAAGGTCAGTACTCCCGGCATTCCCCTACTGATCTCAGCACCTTTTACCGCAGCCTTAATCACCGCTTGATGCCCAAGATGGAGCCCATCGAAAACTCCCATTGCGAGGTGCAGGGGATTCCCGACATTCGCGAGCTCAGCGATGGTCGAAAAATGAGTCACTCTTTTTTCTGAACGGCGTTAAGCCCCCCGCATCAGGGAGATTTCCGCCAGGCTCACCATCGAATTGATTAGTTCCTCAGCTCCTCCGGACTTCAACGCTTCCACCCCGACCGCACGCTCAAGAGTGAACTCCCCCGAACGGGTTCTTCGCAGGGCCGACAGATGTCCTCCACAATCCAAAGTAGCACCAATATCATGCGCATAACTCCGCACGTAGAACCCCTTGGAGCAATTCACCGTAAAATCGATTTCTGGAAGTGAAACTCTCGTCAGCTCATAATCAGTGACATACACGGGACGAGGGTCCCGCTTAATCTCCTGGCCCTTCCGCGCCAGCTTATAGAGGGGAACTCCATCTTTTTTGATAGCTGATACCATGGGAGGGATCTGCTCAAAGTTCCCAGAATATTTTTCAAAGGCTGCCCGGATAGCCCCATCGCCTAAAGGCCCGACCACTCTTTCTTCAATAATCTCTCCTTCCGCATCCTGAGTTGTCGTAGTCGCTCCCAGCGTAATTGTTCCTACATATTGCTTATCCTCGCTCATCAAGAGGTCCTGTATCTTCGTTGCGCGCCCAACCACCAGCATGAGGAGTCCAGTCGCCATGGGGTCCAGTGTCCCACAATGTCCAATTTTCTTGATCCCCATCGATCGCCGCGCGATCGCAACGACGTCGTGAGAGGTCATCCCGGGATCCTTATCAACAAGGAGTACTCCACTCGGAATAATATTAGGGTCATTCATAGTTTTGAGGGGGAAGAGCTTCTTGGGCCACCTCGAGAAAGCGTAAGACTGCCTCATTCAGAGGACCCCTGGTCTTAGCGCCTGCCGCAAGGACATGGCCACCTCCACCAAAGTGAGCGCATATGTCACACACGTTGACGGAAGAATTCTTAGAGCGTAACGAAAGCCTGATTTTTCCATCATCCATTTCTTCAATGAATCCGCAGACTAGGACACCCTGAATCGCACGTAATACATCAATCAACCCTTCACCATCACCAGCCTGCATCCCAATTCTTGTCTTGGTGTCGCGCGACAGGGTCCACCAGGCAATCCTACCGTCATCAGTTAACTTGATTGTCTCAAGAAGAGACCTCAGAAGCTCTACTCTTCGAAAGGGGTAGTCATGATAAAGACGTGATGTGAGAGCTGCCACGTCAAGGCCATGCTCCACGAGATCGGCTGCCATTCTATGGGTGCGCCCGGATGTGTTGGAATACTGGAAAGATCCCGTATCTGTGGATAGCGCAACATACAGAGCATCCCGGGCTATATCCGGGAGTGGCCATTTGAGTTCCTTGATGATCGCATAAAGAATTTCCCCCGTCGCCGCCGACTTCTCATCAATCAACCAGTAATCACCATATTTCTCATTCGAAATATGGTGATCTATGTTCACCCAGATCTGCGCCCCTCCAAGCGAATCGAGGCATCTCGCTCCCAGCCGTTCCCTGTTTGCTGTGTCCAGCGCGATGACCACCTCTGCCTCAAGCGGACCGGAGGGGCATTCAATACCCTCGGAACCTCTCATAAAACGAAGATTATCCGGCACCGAATCCTCATTCAACCCTACTACGGTCTTGCCTAGCTCCTCAAGAACCGCCTTGAGCGCAACCACCGAACCGATCGCATCCCCATCGGGGCGCGCATGGCTCAAAAGCACGAAATTATCGTGGTTTGAGACAATCTCAGAGAGATGAGACGCTGTAATCGGTTGACCCATGAACGGTTGGAACGTGCGGCGGGAAGGCGGCGGATTGTCTACGGCGCCTGCTCGATCGCAAGCAAAACTGGGATTTCTGCCAAGCTAATTCCCTACCAGTTCTTTCTCATCGGGTCATATCACAGGGCTGAAGACTCGCTTTCTCTCAAGCAGTCCCGAAAGAAGAGTCTTCTGGAGCCATGGGGCGTCAGGGGCCCACCATAAACTACCACGAAGAGGAATGTTATTCCTTAAATATGGCCTCGTCGTCGCCCTCCTTCAGGGGTGGCGCAACAGGCAGCTCAGCAACCTCGTCGAGGAGATTTACAATATCGACTCCCCGAACGACCGAATCATCTCCCACAAACCTGAGGACCGGCGTGTTTTTCAAAATCACCCTCTTCATGACGCGACTCTGAATAGACCCTCTCTCCCCATTCAGTCGTTCGATAACCCTTTCCTCATCGCCGCCAAGAACACCCACATAGACCCTCGCATCCTTAAGGTCCTGCGAAACTTCAACCGAATTCACAGTGACCAGCGTCCCCTTCCACTCAAAATCTCGCTGTAAAACACTACTGATCTCGCGTTTGAGCAGCTCATTTACCCTGTCCATACGTCTCGACATAGCCACCGTATGCTTAATCCAATAATTCCGGACAGAACCGCTCTACCTAGAGCGTCTGATCAATCTTCTCCAGCTCGTAGCACTCGATCACGTCACCCTCTTCATACTCATTAAACTCTCCCAGACGGATTCCACACTCAATGCCCTGCTTGACCTCCTCCACGTCGTCTTGAATACGCCGCAAGGTGGACATTTTCCCATCAAATACAGGAGTCCCGTCCCGCATTACGCGGGCATGCGCCGTCCGCGTGACCTTTCCATCAGCAACAAGACAACCTGCAGCGCGACCTCGCTTCACCTTGAAGACCTGCTTCACTTCTGCGTGACCTATTACCTTTTCCCTGAGCTCCGGCTCTAACAAACCAAGCATCGCGTCCTTAACCTGGTCGATGAGCTCGTATACGATCGAGTATAGTTTGACCTGAACACCTTCTCTTTTGGCCGCTTTCACGGCATTACTCTCGACCTTAATATTGAACCCAAGGACCACCGCATCTGCACTGCTCGCTAAAAGAATATCGGACTCGCTTATCGAACCTGCTGCCGCATGGATGAAATTCACATCCACTTTGTCTGATTCAACATCTCCGATCGCACCCCGGATTGCCTCGACTGACCCCTGGACATCGCATTTCAGAATAATCTTAAGCTCTACCTTCTGACCACCCTGCACGCGCGCGAGCATATCCTCCATACGGCTCTTCTTAGGTCGCTCGAGTCGGCTTTGCCTGAGCTCCAGCTGCCGCTCATCACTGAGCTTCTTGGCGGCTCGCTCGTTTTCCATCGCAACAAGCTCATCGCCAACATTCGGCAGTTCCGCAAATCCGAGCACCTCTACTGGAGTAGCCGGACCAGCCTCCTTCACTTTCTCTCCCCGATCATCGAGCAGCAACTTCACCTTGCCCGCGTAGGGACCACATATAAAGGGTGTTCCGACTCTCAAAGTGCCGGCTTCGACAACAACAGTGGCTGTCGGCCCCTTCCCTGGCTGAATCTTGGCTTCGATAACGGCGGCCCGCGCATTTGCTTCGGGGTTGGCCTTGAGTTCCAGCACCTCAGCCTGCAAAGCCATAAGCTCGGCCAACTCATCCATTCCCTGACCCGTGATCGCAGAAACTTCGACGACCTCTGTCTTGCCCCCAAGATCTGCAGACATGAGCTCATGCTCCATGAGCTGAGTTTTAACTCTCATTGGGTCGGCCCCGGTAACGTCACACTTGTTGATGGCGACGATGATGGTCTTTCCAGCAGCCTTGGCATGACTAATTGCCTCTTTTGTCTGGGGCATGATTCCATCATCCGCTGCCACAACCAGAACAACGATGTCGGTGACGTCCGCCCCCCGGGCCCTCATTTCCGTAAAGATCGCATGCCCGGGCGTATCAATAAACGTAATGGGATGCCCTCCATGCTCGACCCGGTAGGCTCCGATGTGCTGCGTGATTCCGCCGGCCTCTCCATCTACGACTTTTGACTGACGCAGATAGTCAAGGAGGGACGTCTTCCCGTGATCAACGTGTCCCATGAACGTGATGATCGGCGCCCGGAATTCAAGCTTCTCCGCTGGCTCATCCTCCTCAGGCTCGGGCTCCTCAATAACCTCCTCCACCTTGTGGACACCGCCCCCCTTCTCCCGCTTCTCTCTTTCAAAGACGAATCCGTGCTGCTCACAGACTTTTTCTGCAATCTCAGGCTCAATTGCCTGATTGGGGGCGACGAAAACCTCCAAGGCGATGAGATCCTTCATGATCTCAAAAGGCTTCAGCCCCATCATCTCCGCCAGCACACTGACAATGATGGGTGGCTTGATGCTGATGGTATTTCCTTCAACAACTCCAGCATCGTCCGCGACTTCCACCTCTTCCCCAGCATCATTCGGATCGATCGGGGCCGTAAAATCGCCATCCTCTTCCTCAGCGAGCTTCGATATGCTCGGGAGTTGCTTCTTCCCCGATTTCTCTGTTTTCCTTACCGCTGTCTTTTTCTGCTCATCCTCGTCAAGGATGTCCAACGCTTCATCCTTCCTGTCCTGAACGGTCTTCTGCTCAGACGCCTGAGCCCGCTGCCTCTCACGGCGCGACGGTTTCTTGGGTCCATCGACCAAGTCGAGCACCTCCTTCTTTTTGTCGCTATCGCCGTTGTCTGGCATGATGGTCCTGTGGATCTTACGGGTCGCCTGCTCTATTCGTCTTCTTCGGATGGAGCGAGAGGCTTGTCCGCATCAACCGGGGGGGCTGGATCCGTGGCCGGCGCACTTTCTGACGGCTCCGCAGCCTTCTGATCTTCAGATTCAGCAGCCGCCTCTACAGCCGGAGCGCCACTCGCAGCTCGAGCTTTGGCGAGAATTTCCTGAGCCGCATCTTCGGTAGACTCTATGGACTGGGCGATGTAATCCGCTGGCATTTGCATGACCATGTCAGCTGAGACACCTCCTGCACGATACAGCTTGTCTGCAACCTGAGGATCGACCCCAAGCTCATCTGCAAGTCCCGTAGCGGCATCGGTGACACGCGCCTCGAACTGCTCGTGCTGGCTTTCATCCTTCCGAACCTGCACATCCCAATTCACCAACTTGGAGGTCAACCGTGCATTCTGACCTCGACGACCAATCGCCTTACTCAAATCCTCTTCGTCCACCGTGACGTTGATCACCTTGTTTTCCTCATCGAGAGTAATGGAGCGAATCAAGGCAGGCTTGAGAGCATCGGTAACAAACGCCTCCGGCTCGTCACTCCAGCGGATGATATCCACTTTTTCATTATTGAGCTCCCTGACGATATTCTTCACCCGTGCTCCTCGCAATCCGACACAGGCGCCCACCGGATCAACCTTTTCGTCATGGCTGAACACGGCAACCTTGGTCCGATATCCTGCCTCCCGGGCAATACCGCGAATCTCAACAGTGTGGTCTGATATTTCGCTCACCTCTGCCTCAAAAAGGCGCCGCACAAAATTAGGATGACTCCGGGAGAGGATAATTTCCGGGCCTCTAAATTCGTTATCCACAGAAACGACGTAAGCCCTGATCCTGTCACCAACGTTATAGTCCTCAGTAGTCACCCTCTCCCGCGAAGGCATTCTAGCCTCGAACTTTCCGAGATCGATCATGACATCGTTCTTTTCGAAACGTCGCACCGATCCTCCTACGATGTCCCCTGCACGATCCTTGAACTCGTCATAAATCATTTCCTTCTCCGCCTGACGCAGCTGCTGCATCATCGTCTGCTTCGCCCTCTGGACCGCAATCCTTCCGAAGTTTGGCGGAGTTACATTAAACTCCAGCGGATCATCCAATCCTGCCTCTGGATGTTTTTTACGCGCAAGGCCAACTGGCACCTCATTGAACTTATCCTGATGGTCGTCATCTGCCACTACCCGAAGGGTAGCAAAGATCCGGGTTTCTCCGTTTTTGGTGTCAACCTCCGCACGGAGTTCCTCGATATCCTCGGCTCCGGGCACCATACCTCGGTAGGCGGACAAGAAGGCGTTCTCAAGAGCTTCGACCACTTTCTCGCGTTCGATGCTCTTCTCCTTTTCGTAAAATTCTATGAGGGCAACGAGATCGTTTGTCATGATCCTCTGATCGTTGTGGTCTGGAGACGCAAAAGAGCGGGTCTGTGGAACCCACTCCTCGAAAGCGTCAAGAGTTGTTCTGTTGGCGTGGCTATAGAGGCGCTCCCCCCACGGATCAAGAGAAAAACCGGCAGTCAGAGCACCGGTGAACTAACCTCTCCGCGGCTGAAAATCGGTGTTTCGACCCTCCGAGAAGCTTTCCGCCCCAAATTACTCGGGCAGCTTTCGCCACCGTAGTCCCCTAAGTTCCGCAGTCGTCTGCCAAGTGGACAGCCCCAAAGGGGTGCACTTTTCAATATCTCCAAACCTCAAGCCCAGCTTCCTGCCCTTGGTAACAACATCGACAAGCTCCTTTTTGCCCACCCACGCTTTCAGGCTCTCCTTGCGAATTTCGAGGCGAATCTTATACCACTCCTGATCCTTGAACGCTTGGTAACTCCCGGTTTCATTTTCGGATGCGTCCATCCCATCCAGACTTGAAAAGCCTACTACCCCTCCCCCCCATCCACCACAGATGAAGGTCACGCAGGTTTTTGGGTCACGGACCGGCAAGGTCAGCCCGCAGAAAAAATCGACTCCCGAGGTCCGCCGGGCTTCCAACTCAAGCTCATAGGGAGCTTCCGGCAGATTCTTCCCGGTAAAAACAACTCCCGAAAGCTCTGCTCCCTCCTCTATTGTGAGGGTCCCCTCATTCCACGTCGTGTCGCCTTCTCCTCCAAAATTCAACGCTTTCCAGGGCCCCATACCCTCCTTTGAGGGAGCTAGGGACACCCATTTTCTATCGGCCTCAGCATCCTTCGTCTCCACTTCCACTGTCTTTTGGTCTGCCCCCGACACCATGATTAATAAGAGAAACACCCCGGCCCCGTTTCTGATAGACTGTGTCATAGAACGACTATTTACCGTTCACTTGATGACGACAAGCAAAGACACAGATGAATCCATGGCAGGCGTGACCACGACCACCTCTGAAGATAAAAGACAGCAGTCGGAGCACTAATCCCAAGTTTAGTAATGCTGATTCTCCTCGATTCCTCTTTCACCCTGATCAAGCCCTCTCAGCCTGTTGGTCTCGTATATGCACAATACCTCGAGGCAAGCACGAACCTTAGTGTCGACCCGGCCACGATTCAGGCAGCCTTTCGAAGCTCCTTCGCACGAGCACCATCCCCCACCTACGCTTACCAAAATTCTGGACATCACACCGAGGTAAGTTGGTGGCGCTCACTAGTCCTTAAAATCTTTTCAGAAACCCTTGAGAAGAGCTCCCTGTCTGCGCCTGCTCTCGAGCTGGAAGCCTGTTTCGATTCCCTTTTTGACCATTACGCCCAACCAACCTCTTGGGTGCTCTATCCCGAGACCGTTTTTTTCCTCGAAGCGGCCTCCAAAATTGGAACCATCGCAGTAGTCTCAAACTTCGACAACCGACTCGCACCGATCCTGGACGGCCTCGGAATTGGGTCCTTTTTCAAGGATGTGATAACGTCCGCTGACGCTCTGGCGCGTAAGCCTGAGCGGAAGATATTCGACTTTGCCCTCAAGAGACTAAACTTCCGAGCCGAGGAAACCTGTTTCTGCGGCGATTCCTACGAGGCCGACTATCTCGGGGCCTCTGCTGCAGGCATCCGCTCTTTTCACCTCACGCGTCCCACTAACACCTTGGTCGACTTCCTTGAATTCTGCCGTTGATCAGGAGCTTCAACGAAGGGGATCGGTAATGTCTAGACACAGTCGAGCAACTAGCCGAAGTCGAGAATTTGGGGTGCTGACGATGGCAGCGGGCCCCACCGCCGCCACCGTCTGAAAAGGCAACCCGCAAAACCCAATGTGCGAAGCTACCCAGAGAGAGAAAAACGCAAAAGCATCGGACTCCACACATAATTCCAGTGACAGCGGCGTCACATCCAACTGCTAACATACCTGTGGAGCAACAAAAGCCGCTGCACCCTAATCCAGCTCAATACCCTCGACCCTGACAAGATGCTGCAAAGCGTCCTCCATCGTTCGCCTCACGTTTGCAGTAGCCCTGTGCAGAAAGGCGTGTAGCGCCGCATCCTGCGGATTCCGATCCTCACATTCGCTGCTGTATTTTTCAAACGCTGCGAGACCCTGAAGGAGGCCCGCAAGATGCTGCGGACACTCGCAGTCTACTGACGTGGAAATACGGGCAAACTTCAACAGTTGATCCGTCGTGTAGATCCGCTCCGGTATGTCCTCCGGCACGACAGGAGGATTCTCTGAGGTGGGAAAAAGCGATCCAAGTTGCACCAAGACCTCTCGTCTGATTTGACGACTTTCCAATGGCGCCGAAAGCAGTTTGAGCCCGGGAATAGCTCTGGCGAGAGCGGTCGCAGTTTTCGAAGAGCTGAAGCGATACAGAAGAATAGTTCGCGCTGCTCTGGTGCGGTTCACCACTTCCCTTACGGACGCCACGGTTTCTGGGTGAAGGGTTTCAGCCTCGATAAAAAGAAGATCGGCTGTCGGAGGCGTCTCTTGCTGAATTAATGCCGTGATGGTGTCAAACCGACCTACGATCTTTGAATCGAGCCCCTCATCACCTGAGAGAAGAGTGGCGGCTGCTTTACCTGCAATGAGCACCCGGCCCCGGCGCGAGGGGCTTACCGAATCACCCGAGACCATCGCGCCAGCCTGCTCATCCTCCGCGAGCTGCTTCTGGAGCTGGGGAAGTTCGAGGTTGGCGATATTGCGGATGGAATGCCCCCTCTCGGTGAGTGATCGCAGCAAACCCAGCCGCGTCACATCCTCCCCGCTGTAGAGCCTGCGGTTTGTTTCAGTCCGTCCGGGCTTCACCGCCCCATAGCGCTTTTCCCAGATCCGTATCGTGGGCGCGGCGAGTCCAGTTCTCTTCACGACTGCTCCAATCCCGTAAACCCCTTGATTTGAGTCCTTCATAACGAGCCCATCTTAGCTCCTCCTCTACAAATGTAAACAAAAAATGAACGAGCCCGGCGAATTGTGAGCTTGATAGGAATTTGTGTTGCCAGTGTGTTGATTCTGATTACTTTTTGAGTAAGTTAAGTCGCAATCAACATACACAAATGAGCAACGCAATCTGTATTAGTTCACACAATCCTCTCGTAGGGCGGTCAACTCTCACCGACACTGGGGGGAAAACCTCTGAGCAGGCAGCCTACCTGAATCTTTTGAGTGCCGTCTTTCAGAGGCCCACTTCCCGTAGTTCTACCACTGACCCCCTCCAGAAAGGCTCTGCGGAGTCACCTTCTCTGCCTTCCTGAACCTCGGTCGCTCCCAAGGTGAGGCATGTGTGCCTCCCCACACGACTACTTTCGGATCTCCGTGAACGTTATCGCAGACCCAGACACCTCCAAGACCCAAGCGGCCGCCCGGGAGAATTTCCGGAAGCCGGCTCCAAAGGACCGTCTTGCTGCGAGAGAGCGGCCAGGGAAATGGGCGGTGATGCGCCAAGAGTGGAGAAATCTACTCTTTCTTCACTGGGAAGCGCCCGCTGACCAACTGCAAGCTCTCCTTCCACCCGGTCTTAAGGTCGACACCCACGACGGGAGAGCGTGGATCGGTATCGTCCCGTTTTTCATGAAAGGCGTCCGGCCCGCATTTCTACCAAGCGTGCCGGGTCTTTCTAACTTTCTCGAGCTGAACGTTAGGACCTATGTCTACGATGCAAGTGGTACACCCGGAGTGTGGTTTTTCTCTCTAGACGCCAACCATGGCGTCGCGTGCTCCCTTGGCCGCAGGCTTTTCAACTTGAACTACCGGAATGCCAGAATTCAGGCCCGCGAGGGCAACTGGACTGATTTCCGGGCACACCGGAAAGGCTCCTCGGAAGGTGCCACATTCTGCTACCGGAGAACAGGCTCGGGCCAAGGTGCCCAGCCCGGGAGCCTCGATTTCTTCCTGACTGAGAGATACGCGCTATACTCTAGCTCCGAACACGGGTCTCAACTGTGGCGAGGAAGGGTCCATCACAAACCCTACCAACTGCATGACGCAGAGATTGAGAGTTATTCCAGCATTCCCATCATTTGGAACCGGCAGAGCCCAGTATGCGGGCCTCCTCAGCATCAGTGTGCCTCCCCCGGTGTTGAGGTGGAAATCTTCTCCTTGCAGAGGGTCTAACTCGTCACCTCTTCCCACACAGAATCTTACCGATGACAAAAAATATACTGATCGCTGGAGGGACCTCCGGAATAGGAGCCGAGACCCTCGCATTGCTTAGGGAAGACGGCCACGAGGTCTATTGCGCATGTCGGTCTCCCGAAAAACTCCCTGAGGATCCTCATGTTCATGGCATGGCATTTGACGCCGCCGACCCATCCAAGACCCCCGCTCTTCCGGAGACCCTCGATGGGTTCGTCTATTTTCCTGGTACAATCACTCTGAAGCCTCTCGGCAGATTAACTGCCGACGACTTTCTTCATGACTTGCAGGTAAATTTTCTTGGAGCAGTCGGCCTCCTCCAGAGGGCTCTTCCGTCCCTTCTCAAGGGCACGGATGCTGCCGCAGTTTTCTTCTCGACCGTTGCGGTACGGACCGGCCTGCCTTTTCACGCAAGCATCTCGGCAGCAAAGGGTGCAGTAGAGGGTCTTACGCGGTCCCTCGCCGCGGAGCTGGCGCCTCGGATCCGAGTGAATTGCATCGCTCCCTCACTCACTGACACAACGCTCGCAGCTTCCCTGGTGAGCAGCGATGAGAAGAGGGCTAGCTCTGCCAAGAGGCATCCCCTGAATCGGATCGGGGATCCAAAGGAGATTGCAGGGCTGGTGCAATTTCTTCTCGGGACCCAATCCCTCTTCATGACCGGAAACATCATCAAGGCGGATGGAGGGCTTTCCTCCGTAAAACTATTTTAAACAACAGAGGCGCGGAGGAGACAACTCCCGCGCTTCGCGCCTACAGATCTCCTGAAGTTAACACAAAAACCAACATAGAATCCCACAACAAAACACACATATGAAACTAGTAACAACATCACTAATCGGAATGCTCGCTTTCGCTTCACTCGCATCTGCAGAGAAGAAAGAGAAAATGGACATCGTAGATACGGCCGTAGCGGCCGGATCCTTCAACACCCTCGCAGCAGCCCTTAAGGCCGGCGGCCTAGTCGACGCTCTCAAAGGAGACGGTCCTTTTACTGTCTTTGCCCCAACCGACGAAGCATTCGCAAAGTTGCCCAAAGGCACGGTGGAAACACTCCTGAAGCCAGAGAACAAGGACAAGCTTGTGGACATTCTCACCTATCATGTCATCAGCGGCAGGGTTGCGTCCAAGAAGGCTGTCAAGCTTGATACCGCCAAAGCGCTGAACAAAAAGTCAATCAGTTTAGAGGTCAAGGATGGGTCTCTCTACCTGAACTCTTCAAAGGTCGTGAAGGCCGACATTAAGTGTTCAAACGGTATTATCCACGTGATCGATTCCGTCCTGATCCCTTCTGCGGGTGAAAAGACAGGCAAGAACGTGACCGAAGACCTTATGGTTGCTGCCATCGAAAAAGGTGTGAAGCTGTTCAATCACGGGCAACACGGAGCCTGTGCTGATGTCTACGAGGTGGCTGCTCTCGCAGGACTGAAGATGGACAGCAAAGAGCTTAGCTCCGACACGAAGGCCGTTCTGATGACCGCTCTGAAGGCGAGCCAGAACAGTCAGTGCGACACCACCCGTGCTTGGACCATGCGCAGAGCTCTGGATCGCGTCATGGCATCCACTAAGTAAAACGAGGTAAATCCTCATTGAGGAGGCGGCGTTGCAACACCTGTGCAACGCTGCCCCTCATTTTTTTTGGGGAAGCGACGATCTTCACCCCTAACCAGAAACCTGCTGGTTTTGTTTCCAGAAGCGCGACCCGGAGGCGCGAAGAAGTTTCGCGGCCTCAACTTAGGTGCCGATCGCGGTGTAGATCACCCCTCGGACTAAGGCGGAGAAGTACGGAGACTGGGACTCGAACCCAGGACCAATTGGTTAAAAGCCAACTGCTCTACCAACTGAGCTATCTCCGCTTTCTTTACCCGCTTGGGAGGCGCGGAAAATGGGGTTCTTCCGGGCCTGTGACAAGGGAATTTTTATCCGGAGGCGAGGATTCCAGCGTGGA
Source organism: Akkermansiaceae bacterium UBA5689 (assembly GCA_002420305.1). Lineage (GTDB taxonomy): Bacteria > Verrucomicrobiota > Verrucomicrobiia > Verrucomicrobiales > Akkermansiaceae > Roseibacillus_B. Next base: position 44,972 of record DIHT01000092.1, read on the forward strand.
TCGCTCCAACCCACCCTCCAGCATGGCCCCTTACCCGAGGAGGGCCATTACGAGACCACTACGAATCTTGGGCTGAAACCACGTGGACTTCGGCGGCATGATCCGGTTTTGACGGCATACCTCAATAAACTGCTCAATCGTAACCGGAGCGAGGGTGACAGCCAAATCATGACGCCCCGCGTCGACCTCAGACTTCAGATAGCCCGCGTCCCGATTTCCTCCAACGAACGTCAGCTCTTTCGCACGAGGGTCCTCAATTCCCAGAATACCGGCAAATATATGCCGCTGAACGATATCAGAGTCGATTGCCTGAGCCGCATTCGAGGCGTCATACGCTCCCGATCGCGGCGTGAGCTTCAGCCAGCCTCCCTCTATGTACACTCCGATCTCATGAACCCTCCCGGGCTGGTAGATCGGGGCTTCCAGCCTCTCTATATCGAAGGCCTCGGCCAACCCCTTTGTCAAAGTTTCCAAAGTAATCCCAGGAGCTGTGACAAGGCGGTTGTAGGGCGCCAGCCCCATGGTGTGCGCAGGAAAAAATACAGTGAGGAACCCCCCAGTCCCCCGCATCGCAGCAGCTGCGCTTCGATGATTACCGTCAGCAACATACGCATGCGGCTCAGCTGCGAGCACCTCACGGAGGGAATCTATTTCATCGGAATCTGTTACAATCCAGATCCGATGCGCGCTTCCATCCTCATTATCGAGGGCTTCAAAGTCGCAGGGTCTCTGCTCGGTATAGCTTTTCAACCTACCGAGAAAATTACCATCTCGGTCATCCACAGAAAGATTCACCGTTCCAATGATAGCGCTGGTAGCCTCAATCAGATCTGCACGCCCCTTGGCCTTCTCCTCTCGAATACCCTCATTACGGATAATAACACCTCCGGGTGTCTCGTCCGTCCGTATATCATCCGTAGGAGCCATGCCTCCCAACCCAATCTGGCGAACGCCTGGACGCTCAGGATCCGCTATCTCGTAGAGGAAAAGAGCGTTTTCTACTACCTTGGTCGAATCGCTTTCTACCATCTGCGCCATTTTCACCGCCCCCTCCTCGAGCGCCTCGGGAGATCCGTCCTTAAGCATTTCGTCAGCGCTCACCGCATTACAGTGCGGCATGGTCACACGCAGAACACTCTCTGGCTGCACCTGTAAAAGCTCCCAGATCTCGCGATCGCTCTGAAACTCATCATAATTCGGACTGCAAAGGCGCTGGGCGGCACCTGAGTCAACAGGAACAAGGGAACGGCGGATCGGGTTAACATTAACCATGGTTTTCAAATTTCACGGAACCCTGCGAGGCAGCCCATGAAGCGTCAATGCTTTCTTCTTATCGATATTTTCACCAGCCCAAGCCCCATCCGCCTCCAGTGGCTACGGTAGATAGAATCGTATTTCGTCCAAGGCCTTCTTTTTCGTCCGAGGAACTTCCTCAGGGTAACCAACCTTGACGAAACCAATAACCCTTTCCTCGTGCTCTGAAACCCCTAGAGCCTCGTAGACTACCGGATCCCGCGTGATTCCCCCAGTAGTCCACTGTGCCCCGACGCCTCGAGACCAGAGAGAAAGAACAAGATTATGAAGAGCGCAAACCGTTGCAGCATAGTCCTCCTCCTCCCTGAAAGGATCATCAGGCGACTTTCTCGAAGTAACCGCAATCAGCTCTGGCGGTTCCAGAATCTTCCCTCTGGCCTTCTCTAAGAGGTTCGATGTCGCTTCCGGATTCTTGAGACGCACAATCCGGTCCACACCAGGGATGAGCTGCAATCTGGTCACCTCCCCCATAAGATAGAACTTCCATGGATGAGTATGCTTGTGACACGGCGCATGCCGCGCAGCCTCGAAGGCCTCCTCGAGGAGATCCCTCTCCACGGGATGATCCCTAAATGAGAAAATCGAGCGCCGGGAGATCAAGGTCTCCTGCGCGGAGTTCATTGGCTGCCCTTCGCTGAAGCTCATGCTCGGTAAGACCACGGGACAAGGCCCTCTCTGTCCAGAGCTTTCCCCCGCCCATCCCAGAGCTCCAATTAACCCACATGCGGTAACATGACCCTGCATTGAGCTGCCAGAATGCCGACTGAAACGCCTTAATCACCGTTATAAGCGCTTTTTCCAAAGGCATCAATTTATTGAGAGTTTGTGAGAATAAACTCCCCTTCTTCGACGTTTAAACAGGAGACACAGTTTTCAAAGTGAACGGCTGCCGGGTAGCTTTTATGGGTTTTTGCTGCCCGCGGCCGTTCACCTTTGTCTCGCGAGAGTCCATCTGTCCTGTAAGGATCCCCCAACAGATGAAGCCGCTACTCATCCTATGCCTCTTATCCCTCCCCGCTCAAGCGCACGGACAGGAGACCTCTCCCACACAACTCCCTCCTGCAACCACCGATCAAACCCAGCCCCTGCCTCGGTCGAAGGACGGCCAAAAAAAGAGTAGTGGGGCAAAGAAGCCGGGCTTCGATCCGATCGATAAGATTGAGAAAAGTCTCGAGGCCCGCCGGAAGCAGATTGCAGAGGCACGCAAGAAAGCGCGGGATCGGGCCCGGGCACAGCGGGAAGCCCAACAACCTAAGGAACCCGCACTTATCCTTCCCTCAAACAGCTCCCCAAAGAAAGACCTGTCCGGCAATTGGATTTCACAGGACGAAAGCCTCAAAGAAACCCTCGTAAGGCAATTTCAGAAAACAGTGGGTAAGGACGCAAGTTTCAAGCTCGGTAAGATTACCGGCAAATACACCGTCTCCGTGAGCCCGGACCTCACCAAGCTCACCGCCGCGTGGGAGGAATGGAAAATGGATAGCACGACAACCCGCGGAGAGCGCTCGGTCACTCTTTCTGTATCGGTAGATGGAACTCAGGAATACGAGATCATCCAGATTGTCGACGGAAAGAACCCCAAAATGCGGAAGATCGAGATCAAACTCATAGAGGATAAGACCACTTCACAGAGCTTCTTCGAAGGCACTAAAATGCGAACCAAGGTAGACCTCCCTACCCTGATCAGTGGGCACTGGGCCCTTCATGAGCAAACCTTTTACCTTCAGGGATCCGGTCAGGAAACGGCATGGAAGTTCATCCCACATCTAGCGAAATGATGCTGAATTTTTCTGATCTCTTTTAGAGGAACTGCGTCTCAGCAAGAAGCCGGTAGGTCCCTCCAGCATCGATCAGTTCGCTGTGTGTCCCAGTCTCCACAATTCTGCCTCCCTGGAGAACATGAATGCGGTCAGCATCTCTCACCGTGCCTAGACGGTGCGCTATGATGAGACTCGTCCTGCCTTTCATGAGTTCATCCAGCGCCTCCTGAACGAGTCGCTCACTCTCTGAGTCGAGTGAGCTCGTGGCCTCATCCAGCAGGAGAATCTTTGGGTCAGCAAGAATCGCACGAGCAATCGCAATTCGTTGACGCTGACCGCCGCTCAGCTTGACTCCCCGTGGACCGACCATGGTGTCATAACCTTCGGGGAAGTCGGTGATAAATTCGTGAGCATGAGCCTTCCGCGCGGCCTCCTCAACCTGTTCTTGGCTGGCATCCCAGCTACCATACCGGATGTTTTCCTCCACGGACCCTCCAAACAGAAGCACATCCTGTGGCACCAGCGCCATCGCACCCCGCAGGGCAGCAAGAGGAAGCCCGGCCGCAGGGTCTCCGTCTATTAAAACCGCTCCATCCTGCGGCTCGTAGAAACGTAGCAGAAGAGAAAATAGAGTGGACTTACCAGCACCACTTGAGCCAACGAAGGCGATACGCTCCCCGTTCTCCACCTTGAAGGAAACGCCGTCCAGGACCACCTTCTCGGGCCGCGAAGGATAGGCAAAACTGAGGTTCTGCGCCTCAACCGTTCCCAACACTTCAAATGGAACGTCACCAGTCCCTTCTTCCTCTGGATCCTCCACCATGATTTCGCGCAGCCGCTCAGTCGCTCCGTTGGCTTTCTGGATCTGACTTACGATCTCGGGGAACGCCCCGAGAGACGCTCCTACAAAAACACTGAAAAGGATAAACGCCGTGAATTCAAACGGTGTGATTTCTTCTCGCACCAGCATTCCCGCCCCAAACCAGGCTACTACCGAAATACTGCCGAGGAGGACAAAGATAATAAACGAAACGAAAAGAGCTCGAACCCGAGCTCCCCGGTTAACGACCGAAAGATAATCCTCAAGAGCGTCACTATAACGGCGCCTTTCATGGGATTCGTTGCTGTAGGCCTTGAGTTCTGCAATCCCCTGAGTGCTCTCTTCGAGCACAACGCCACTGGCTGCCAGACTATCCTGGGCTTGATTGGAATACGCGCGAACCCGGCGCCCGAATAATGCAACCGCAAGAATCACCACCGGAATCATGGCGAGCATGAAAAGAGAAAGCTTCCAGCTCATGACGAAAATGAAGATCAGTCCTCCGACCAGAATCACCGACTGTCGTGCTAGCTGAGGCACCGTAGTGAGTAACGTCTCTCTTAAGACCGCAAGATCTGCCGAGACCCTGTTGCTTAATTCTCCCGCCCGGTGCCTCTGGAAAAAATCGAGAGGAAGCCGTACCAGACGACTGAAAACATCCACCCGGATATCATTGAGAGCACTTTCACCTGCCTTGATAAATCCGCGCACTCTCCAATAGGCGATAAAGGCCTGCAGAGCGAGAATTGCGAGAAGCGTGATAACCGTCTGATTAATATTCGAGCGGATGACAGAGACATCCGGAGAGGCCGTTGAGTTCAGCATCTCGAGAGGAGATCCAGTCGGACTGCCAATGAGCTTGCTGAGATAGTAGGGAAAAGCGAGGGAAAGACCCGCGGTCACGAACAAGGCAATCAACGAGGGGACGAAAACCGTTCGGTAGCGATTCAAATACCCATAGAAAGCCAGCGCCGGGACACGTCTACGGGAACCGTCCTTCCCGACATTCTTCTCTGAGCGCATGCCCGGATGGGACACCATGGCAGGCTGAGTGGCAAGCCTCCGAGCACGTCGTTCTAATCTTAAGGCAGGCTCCTGGTAAGATTCATCTCTCCGCTTCTTGGACCAGGTTCTCTTCCCCAAGGGTCACCTTAAGCCGGTAAAACATCAGATTCTGATCCGGATGATTCAGTGCAAAGTCCACAATCTGCACCCCCTCAGAAAGAGCAAGGTTCTGCTCTACCTTCCTCAGGCCACTGACCCTCTGGAACTCTTTGGCCTTCAGGTCGGGAGCTCCCTGAATTTCCCAGCTCAAACCGCGCTCAGGAGCATCCAGTCGAACCCTGATCCTGAAGCGAAGGTCGCCTCCACTGCCTTCAACCAAGAAGGGGATTCCCAGATCCTCCGGGGAAACAGGGTTGAGCCCCGAAAAGTATTCCAGCAAATCGGGCCTGCCATCTGATTCCGTGTCCTTGCCTCCTGCCTCGATTCCAAATTCTCTTAACCATTCATCAAAACGTTCGGCAGGGTTCTTAGCCTGACCATCAATCGCAGACTGAATCACCGCTTGGATTGCCGGAGCACTTCTACTGATCCGGCTCGCGAAGGATCGACTCTCATCGAGGTCATTGACCGCACTCACCAAAGTCCAGTCCTCACAGGGGCTATCATCCCGACCAACATAAAAACCGGCTCCGTCAAACAGAGAGGCCAAAAACTCCGAGCCATCTTCACAGATCGCATTTGTGTCATAAAATGAATCAGCTCCAAAGAGAATGCCTGCCAGCTTCCAGTCACCTCCCTTACGGATAAAGACTCCCCCGCCGGAATCTCCAAAAGTCGCCTGGCACTCGTCACGCCCAAGGACATCATCAAAATCGGTGACCAGCATCGGCCCCCTCACACCGGCCTCGGAGAACCCATCGACAGTATTCCTTCCCCAGCGAGCACGCTGATCTTCGGGCGCCCAGGTCCACCCTCGCCTCTGCCCGAACCGCCTTACCTCCTCCCCCCGGGAACGGCCCCGCCCCATCATCACGACCTCTCTCCCTGCCTCATCAGACGTCGTATACAGTCCCGCATACGCAGGGAACTCCCCAAAAACTTCGAAAATTCTCAAGTCTGTTCCCGGAATATCCAGAGACCCGTTACCTTCATTAAAATTGGGATTAATAAAATACACGCGATCAGCCTCTTCGCCTGTAAACCACGATCTCTGTATAAAGGTTTCTGAACCCTTCCCAAGGTGAACTGCTGTAATGAAATGGCTGGGAGAAATCACCGTTCCAAGAAACTCCTTGTACTCACCCTGATAACACCAGCCCGCCCCCTCGTAGAGGCCCGCCGGAGCCGTCTCCCGGTGATAGCTTGGATCGCCCGTTTCGAAGAACACAATGCCGGGGAGTTGGCAAACCCCCAAAAGGAGCGTAAGCCCTGCAACGAGCACGATCGAAAGCTCCTTGGTCGGCTGCATGACTAGAATTTGAGTGATTGGCTTCAGGACTACCCCACGAAAATGAGCATTCCTCGACGATATACCACATGAAGCGATTCTTCCACCTGGAACCGCGTTACTCTTACCCTGGACCTTCTCGGCCTCTCTTTAGAGGCTCGATTGAGCCATCTGGCGCGCCTCATTGTCTGCCTCTATCAGAGCCTCCAAGGATGGGCTCTGCACGACCGAATGCTGCCCCATGACCTCCTCGACGAGACCCCAGATTTTCGGGAATGGTATGTCCCCATTAAGAAAGGCCTCCACAGCCACTTCATTCGCAGCATTCATTACCGCAGGCAGCGTCCCACAAACCGTTCCCGCCTCACGCGCAAGCCGCAAGGCGGGAAAAACCTCCTCACGGGGCGCTTCAAAATCCAGACGAGCCAGCGCTGCAAAGTCGAGGGGCTCAAGCGAATGAGCAATACGATGCGGCCAGGTCACTGCATACTGAATAGGAAAACACATATCTGTTGTACTAACTTGAGCCAGCACGCTGCCATCAACAAATTCAACCATGGAATGTACGATACTCTGAGGATGAACCACGACCTCAACTCGGTCCATACCCACCCCGAACAGCCATCGAGCCTCAATCATCTCGAGCCCTTTGTTGAACATCGTCGCAGAATCGATGGAGATCTTACGGCCCATCTCCCAGGTAGGATGCTTGAGCGCCTGCTCCGGAGTGACCTGATCTAGCACATCAGGACTCGCTGTCCGAAATGGCCCTCCTGACGCGGTGAGCAGGAGACGACGCACTGCCTCAGCTCCAGCGGCATTTCCCTCAAGACATTGGAAGATGGCATTGTGCTCGCTATCCACCGGAAGAACATTCACCCCTGCCTCTGCTGCCGCGGACATCACGATCTCGCCAGCCATGACAAGAATTTCCTTACTTGCGACAGCAAGATCTTTACCTGCCGCGATCGCGTCGAGAGCCGGTTGAAGCCCGGCCGTTCCCACGATTGAGATCAGAACCATATCTGCCTCGGGCAGGCAGGCCAGCTCTCTGAGCCCTTGCTCTCCAACATGCACCTCACTCCCCGAAGGGGCAGAGGCTAACACCGTCTCGCGCTGCGTTTCATCCGCAATCGAGAGATACTTCACCCCGAACTCCCGGGCCTGCGCACCGAGGGCCTCTCCCTGAGAGCCCGCGGCGAGTCCAACAACTTCCATCGAATCCGGAATCTCGCGCGCGACTTTCAGAGCACTCGTGCCAATAGATCCCGTGGAACCGAGGATAACGACTTTCTTGGGTTTGATGGCCTTGGTTTCCATGATGCCAGGAGTAGAGCCACGATCTACCCTACAAACTTTGCAGATACAGATAGAAGAATGCAGCAGGGAGCGCGAAGCAGAGACTGTCTATCAAATCAAGAATGCCCCCAATACCCGGCAGGATCTGGCCAGAGTCCTTAACCTGCAGACTACGCTTGAGAATAGACTCGGCCAAGTCACCTACCATCGCAGCGATCGCAACAACGAGACCCAACCCAAGAACATGGGGCCAAGCCAGCCACGAAAGCCCCTCGCCACTCAGAGCGTGAATGGCGAACGCCCCTCCTACCGCGAAGAAAAGAGAGCCAATGTATCCCTCCCATGACTTGGCTGGGCTGATGTGGGGAATGGCTTTATGCCTGCCAATCAGAGTCCCGACAAGATAAGCCCCCATATCGGTAAACTTGGCGACCACCACGACGAGAAGGATTAGCCAGAATCCTGAGGTTACCTCCGGGGGGTAGAGAGCCAGCCGAATGATAAATCCACCAAACAGCACTGGAACATACACAAAGCCCAGAAGCGCAAGGCTGACCGCTTTTACCGAAGAATCCCCCTCAATAGGAAAACGCAATCGCAAGCAGAAGGAGCCCATGGTGACCAGCAGCACCCCGGCAACTTCAGGAAGAAAACCATCGCTCTCGAAGGAACCCCGGGAGCCAAGAGCTTGAAAGAGAATATACAGGAGAAATCCTGCACACACGATAAACCCCCAGTAGCGGCACTCCCGTCCGGGCGCTTCCCGGGTCAAGGCAAGGAACTCGAGACTACCAATCAGGGTAAAGAGAGCCACCATGACACCCATCATCCACAGTTTGCCGCTGGCAAAAACAAAAGCCACGAAGCCCCATAGAAGAATCGTGCTTAGCAGCCGCGCCCGGAAGGATGCAGCGCGCGAGGAGCCATTACTGGTTACGGACACCATGGTTTGATGGCATCAAACCGCCTCGCTCTGGCCCGCGCAATGCCAAAACCCCGGGACTGGCTCGATCTCAAAAATAATGCGCAACTATGGTTCGAATTGCCAGTTTCATAGTGCAGCACGGAAAATCCCGTGAACCAATCGAATAGAAAATGAAAAAGACACTCCAAACATGCACAGTGATTCTCGGCCTTATGGCGGCAGGATCAATGACCTCCCTCGCTGAAGAGGAGACCGACGGAAAGAAACCTCCACGCGCCGAGCGCAGCGAGCGAGGCGAGGGCGAAGGCGAACGCCGTGGCCAGCGTCGCGGTGGACCTCGTCAGATCCCCAAGGAAATGCTTGAGAAGTTTGACAAGAACGGCGATGGAAAACTTGATGAAGACGAGCGCAAGGAAGCCATGCGCGCTCGCAGGGCGGAATTCATCAAGAAGTATGACAAGGATGGAGACGGTGAGCTCAATGAAGAAGAGCGCAAGGAAGCGATGAAGGGTCGTCGCGGTGGCAGGCCTCAGGGTCGCCGTCCAGAAGGTGGTCGCCCAGAAGGTGGTCGCCCAGAAGGTGGTCGCCCAGAGGGTGGTCGCCCAGGCGGCAAGAAGCCAGGCGGCAAGAAGCCGGATGCTTGAGCCCCAACATCTTGATATCCTCTAAAACAATCAAGCCGGGAGAACCTCTCCCGGCTTTTTCATTTTACGGGCAGGCCCTCTGAGCTACCACCCCTGCAATGGCTTAAGGTCTTAGCGCATCGACTAGAGGCGCAAAAGATCACTCATACCGGGCCTTCTGACTCAGCAACTGTGAGACAGTCACAAACTTGAATCCCTTGGCGAGGAGCCCATCCAAGGTTGCAGGCATTGCCGCCACAGTGGGAGCATGCAGGTCATGAGCCAGGACAATGGAACCGTTCGTCGTCTTGGTAAGAATCCGGTTCTTCACGACGCTGATACCAGGCCGCTGCCAGTCACGCGGGTCTACTGCCCACATGATTGTTGGGTAGCCGAACCGGTTCATGATCAGCTCGCGCTGACGCTGATATATGGCCCCATAGGGTGGACGCATGGTTCTGGGCTGGACACCAGTTGCATTCACAATGGAAATCCGAGCTCTAGCCATTTCTGACAAGACCTGCGCATCACTGAGCTTCTTTAGATTACGGTGAGTGTAGGTATGATTCCCAATCTCGTGCCCCTCAGCTACAATACGGCGGGTCAGGTGGGGATAATTATCCACGTTCTTCCCAATGACATAAAACGTCGCCTTGATATTGCGCTGTCGCAGGATATCCAGAAGACGGGGAGTGTTACTCGCATGCGGCCCGTCATCAAAAGTCATCGCGATATAAGGCTGATGCCCCAGCCCGCGGGAGTGAGTAATGCCGATGGACTTGGGAAATTGCGAGGACAGGCTGAGGGTAGGATTTCTCGCCGAAGGCCATGCCTGATAGGGCGATCGGTAGCCGGTGTTTGCCATGGTCGAAGGTTTCTCTCCCTCTGAATCAATGGAGGAACAGCTGCTTGAAAAGCAGACGACCAGCGCAAGTGCAGGGGCAAGGATCAAAAGTCGAAGACGCATGAGAATTCAGCTCAGAGAAAACTTTTCTGAAGGCCGGTATCCTTACCTTTTGAGCCGTCTGCTGTCACGCCTTAGTTCCCGTTACTCCCCGAACCCTCGTTTCACAAAAGGCGTTAAAATAGGGCGCAACCTCTCGAAGGTTTCGTCAGGCCAGAGTTCCCGGCTGGTAATCACCGCTGAGTCGAGTGCTCGATGCTCAGGCCAGTTCGCCTCATCGGGCATGAGCGGAATCGCCCGCCCGACAATCCGCTGGGCCATAACCGAATTGGCATGCAGATGACTTAACACCGTATCAACATTCACCTCTTCATCTCTCCAGCAGTCGTAGTCGGTAACCATACAAAGGGTTGCCAGGGCCATCTCGGCCTCCCGTGCAAGCTTGGCCTCAGGGAGGTTGGTCATCCCTATGACGTCAAATCCCAATTGTCGATTGGCATTGCTTTCTGCGCGGGTGGAGAACGCAGGGCCCTCCATATTCACATAAGTTCCGCCGTTGAAGACTTCAAGGTCTGACTCCTCATGAGAGGCCTTGGCGAGGATCTCCCGAAGCGCACCACTGACGGGCTCCCCGAAGGAAATGTGCGCGGCGATCCCACACCCGAAAAATGTATGCTCCTCCCGACGGGTGGTCCGATCGTAATACTGGTCGGGAATCACCAGAGAACGCGGAGCATACTTTTCCTTGAGGCTGCCCACCGCCGTGACACAAATGACCCATCGAACCCCGAGCGAACGAAGCGCCCAGATATTCGCCCTGTGGTTGATTTCATGTGGAAGGAGGCGATGTCCCTTACCGTGCCTTGGCAGAAACCACACCTGCCTCCCTGCTATCGTCCCTCCAACCAATGGATCAGAAGGCTGCCCAAAGGGGGTCTCCACTATCTGCTCTTCACTCTGCACGAATCCGTCCATCTCATAGAGTCCGCTTCCACCGATGACTCCGATTGCGGGCACCTTCCGGCTATCCTGCTCCTGCTGCATGAGGATTTCCTACCACCCGCCGGGGTCATCAGGCGAGCCGTCGCCGCAAGAAACTTTCCCGGCAAGAAACGACTATCGCTTTTGTCTCAAAAGTATTGGGATGACTAAATGCTAAGGTTTCCTGTCCGTGGACGCTGTCTCCTGTTTTGCGTGAAACTCAGAGCGCTCTTGCCGGGAGTTCTTCTCATGATCAGTCCAGACTGGCTTCATTCCGGACAGAATGCCGTGTTCAGCCCTCCTTCCTCGAAGCGTTCCCGTGACGCTACCGAGCGAGTCCGACCGAGACTATCCACTGAGTTGGCGGTGCGTGGGATGCGCTTCGGCAACCCCGTATTTATCCGGATCCTTAAAGAAGAGGGCCTGCTGGAACTGTTCGTCAGGGAATCCCGGAAAAGAACCTTCAAACTCTTCAAAACCTACCCAATCGCAGCAATGTCAGGTGATCTTGGCCCTAAGGAGCGCGAAGGAGATCTTCAAGCACCCGAAGGGTTTTATTACGTCCCCCCCCGGCAGATGAATCCGCACAGCCGGTTTCACCTTTCCTTCAATCTCGGCTACCCTAACGCCTATGACCGGCACCATGACAGAACCGGGAGCCATCTGATGATTCATGGCAACCGGGTCTCAATCGGGTGCTTCGCGATGACTGATCCGGGGATCGAGGAGATCTACTCCCTCTGCCATGCGGCCCTCACCGAAGGTCAGCCATTTTTTCGGGTTCATTGCTTTCCTTTTCGTATGACCACTCAACGCCTCGCAAGGGAACGATCCAACAAATGGTCCCCCTTCTGGAACAACCTCCGGGAAGGCTATGACTATTTTGAGCGCATCAAGACTCCCCCGGATGTTCATGTCGCCAATGGCAAATACACCTTCAGGTAACCACTCAGCTGGTCTCCGGCATGAACGTCGGCATTGTGATCCCCCTGGGAGGCGTGACCGCTCCTCTCGCCTGGGCGACGTGCAGCTCGCAATTCCTCGCGCCCCACTGATACAAAGAAGAAACGAGGTTGGTAGACCGCGCCGGCACAAGGAAAACCGGCTGATGCCCGCCCATGCCCACCAGCTGTGCATGGATAAGAGCAAGCGCCGCTGTTTCGCTACGCATCACTCCGGGCCCAAGCATAGTAGTGCCGGGATGGCTGACGGAGCCTAGAAAGCCCTCAATTGTCTTATTCAGGCCCTCGATCACAAGTGTCTTCCAGATCTTCTGGTCGTTCCTGATGAAGAACTGGAAATCCTTAGTTCGCCGAATTCCACTCACTTCCTCCTCTAAATCCACCATTGCCTCAATATCTTCTGCCGAGGCCTCCCTGACTCTCTCTCCTCCCTCCGGGGTCTCCGGTAACACCTTTCCAGAGGGAATATACATATCCTGATAAAGCTCCCCGGGAGTAAATCCTGCCCGTGTGTAAAGAGAGAACGAATCAAGGTTCATACAACTCGAGACCAGCCGGACTGGAAGATTACCGGCCCGGCGCACAACTTCGGCAAGCAATGTAGCCGCGACCCCCCGGCCAGCATGATCCGGATGAGCATTCATGATTCCCAGTGAAACATGGGTTTCCCGGGGGTGATAAAAACACGATCCCATCATGCTCCCGTCCTCATCCTCGGCCACGAGACAGCAATCCGGATCGAGAGCCTCGTATATCTCCGGGAAAATCAAGCATCCGGAGGAATCGTCTTCATCAAAGATCGAACGATTCAGATTCGATTGATACCACGCGTTGGTTGAGGCGTGTATCATCATGGCGACTTGCTCCCACTCATTGCGGTTTAGCTCTCTGACCCTCATCGGGAAGGTTGTAGCCCAATCCTACCCAAAGGACCAAACCACAATTGCAGCGAGAAACCACTGTCAGGAGGCTCCTCGAAGACGAATCGAGAGGAGCTTCTCATCCGGGCATCTCTACCGCTCCCGACAATTTAGCGTCAATTCACGATCAATACATGGCTTGCCCGCTGCT
>DIHT01000112.1 GCA_002420305.1 Akkermansiaceae bacterium UBA5689
ATAAATACGCCGGCGGACTCCTACCGCCTGTAGGATTAAATCACGTAGACTTCCCAAGACCGACCTTCGCCCGCATCGCCCTGCGACGACATTCTGAAGGACTCGCAAATTGGGCACGAGGCCCAGATCCTGGGGGAGATAGCCCAATCGCGACCGTAACTCCCTGAGCTTTCCTTCCCCGAGAACGAGGGGATTGCAGCCCAGCACCCGGACCTCCCCACGGTCCGGTGCAAGCTGCGCTCCAAACAGGCGAAGAAGCGTCGTCTTACCACTTCCAGAGGCCCCAATCAGGGCCACTCGCTCGCCCCTTGCGATCTGGAGGTCGATGCTCGAGAGTGCATGCACTGCCCCAAAACTCTTGCGAGCCTGGGAAAGCTCGAACACCGTCTCCATGATCCTCGGTTCTTTACCCTCGTCGATTCAGTCGAACGAGACCTTTTCCATCACGGCCGCGATACCGGCGAAAGTCTCATTGTTGACCTTCACCAGTTTTTCCCGACCCAGTGCCTTGAGAGCCGCTTCATCCTGACAATCCACCAGCGCTTGCTGCAGTTTGTCCAGAAATCCCTCACCAAAGGCGTTCTCCAGATCCGGATGAGCGGTCATGTTGTAATCGGCATACGTCGGTGTTTCCCAGATTTTCACACACTTTTCCGGGTCTACCTTCCCAGCTGCCACCAACTTTTCGTAGGTGCCAAAGCTCAACGCGCCAGCTTGGAAGGATCCATCCTGCACCAGCATCGCAGTCTTGTCATGCGCTCCGGAGAATCCAGGCTTTTCCTTGAAGAACTCCATAGGAGTCTTCCCGGTGTTCTCGATGATGAAATGGCTCGGCATGATACACCCCGAGGTTGAACTGGAACTACCATAGGTAAATTTCAGGTCGGCAATGGCAGCCGGAAAGTCCTCCGAGGCTTCCAGTCCAGTCGAGGCATTGGCGATAAAGTAGGATTTAAAGGCGAGATCTTTTTGACCAGCGACGAGCGCGCGGGCACCCGGCACTCGGGTCATAGCCTGCACTCCCGTAACTCCACCAAACCAAGCCAGCTGAACGTCGTTGTTTTCAAACTTCTCCACCGAAGCTCCATAATTAATCGACGGGACAAACTCCACGTCGATTCCCAGGGCCTTGGAGAGATAATCTGCTACCGGTTGAAACCTCTCCTTCTGCGCAGTTGTATCTTCATCCGGGATCGCTGAGAAGCGAAGCACCTTCACTGCTGCCTCATTTTCTGCAGATTGCTTTTCATTTCCTCCACAGGCGATGAGCAGGCCGGCTATTCCTGCTGCCGCGACGCGTGGCAGTGTAGTTTTGATCATGGTTTGACGTGTGTCTCTTGTTTTATCGTTAGGGTCAGTGGAGCGCTCAAGGGCTCCTCAAGTGCACAAAAAAACCGCAGGTCCACTGAGAGTAAGCGAGACCATGCGGCAGGTTGCCGTTTCGCTGAGCGCCGACCGACGCTCGGTAATTATTTCTCGTTTTCGTCTCATAGAACCGCGATTTTCTGTCGCAAGGAAAAGACTATCAACTAATTGCTCCCTAGGAAAGGAAAAGGAAACTCATTATCCAGCACTCCCTGCATCCAGTCCACATATCTGCTTGAGACACCGGAGAGCCATCGCTCGCCGGTTGGAGAAAGGCCGGCTGGGGCATACGGTTTCCCACCCACGGCTCTCCGCAATCTTGCTCAGAGTCTCTCCCGGATTCACAACAGTGACCTCCTCACACAGTTCCAGCATGGGCAGATCCACCGTGCTGTCCGAGAAGCCACTGCTATCCTCTTGGATCCCTTTCTCGAGGATTTCTCCCTCCTCGAGGAGCCGTGATACTTTCACCTCCCGCTTGTTGTTGCCTCCAATAAAATCAGGGAAAAGCGGCATCGTGCTTTCAAACTCAACTCTCGTCCCGTAACTCGCATCAAACCCCAGCGCCTCTCCAAGAGGCCGAGCATAAAACTCAGGACTCGCCGAGACCAGAACCAACCGGCGCCCCTTCGCTCGCTCTTCTGCAAGCACCTCCAGCATGGATGAATAAAAGGACCGCGGCACGTGGTGGGCCACAAATTCCTCCACCAGTTCTTCAAGATGCTGACGTGGCATTCTCCAGAGAAAAGAGAGAAAGATCCTCTTCATACCCTCGGACCCAAGCACCCTCGAAAAGACGAGAAAGGGAAAAAAGATAAGGAGATAGAGCCTTCGTAGAGGCTCCCTCTGCAGGACCCAGTTACAGAAAAGAAGCTGGGTGTCCCAAGCGATCAAGGTCTGGTCGAGATCAAAGAGTGCAAGGCCACCTGTTCTCTTTTGTTGAGCCATGAGAGGTAAATAAAGAAGTTGATTGTCTCAAATCGGACTCTGCCACCGTCTTCACGACACCTCCCTCTGGCAACTGAAATCGTTATCGAAGACTTAGTCCCATAACCCTGGTTACCAGAAACCGGTATTGCCATACGGTCGCCCCTCGCATTTGCTGGGCCTCGTGAAACATGTGTTGTCTCTCCCGATGGTCATCGCCATCTCCCTTATCATGGCGAGCTTTCTTCAGGCCGGGGACGAGCCCACGAATGTCAGGGTCGCCACTCCTTTCCTGGCTTCGACCTCCATCGAGGTTACTTGGATCGATAACTGCGATGACGAGACCGGATACGAACTGCAAGTTCGGCCCGAAGGAGAAGACTGGTTCACAGTCGCAGTCTCACCGGCGAACAGCACCCTGCTGTCACTCCGCGGAGGCAGTCCGGGGAGCACCTTGAGTTTCCGGGTCCGAACGCTGAGGGCCGAGGAGAACTCCGGCTGGACTGAGGCTCCTGATGTCACCCTGCCCTCGGGATTCGCGATCCAGGATGGGACATTTATCGGGGGGGCCGTCGGAAGCCCACTCACCAGCCCGCCCCTGACGGTCTACACCCTCGAAGGGGAGGGAAACGCCTCGAGTTTCGAGGTGTCTGACCTGCCTGAGGGCTTCGTGTTTGATGCAAGTATTGGGACATTCTCGGGCAGCCCCCTCGCACCGGGAATCTACCGGCCGATGATTTCGGCGACTGACGGCAATACTGTGGCCACGACCTTCATCACCCTGCGGGTCAAGCCCGCTACTGCCGGCCCTGAGGAACTCTCTCCCCTTCCAGGCTTCCTCTTCCTCAGCCCTCCGATTGCACCAATTCGTTACGACCTTGCTCCTCACTTTCACGACCCAGACACTTCCACTGCAATTCGCTTCCAGACCAACCTCGGAACCATAGACTCTATTCTTTACCCCGAGGCCTGTCCCGCTCACGTAGAAAACCTCCTGAACTATATCAACCGGGGTGACTACAATGGCGCCATCTTTCACCGCTCCGCGATCACCGCCACCTCCGGTGTCGCCGTCGTTCAGGCAGGACTCATGAAATTGGATGAGGAAGAAAACTTCACCCGAATCGTCACAGATCCATCCGTGGTCGATGAACCCGCCCTCTCCAACCTCACTGGGACCCTCGCCATGGCCAAGACTGGCGCCCCCGACAGCGGGTCCAGCCAAGTTTACTTCAATACGATCGACAATCTCAACCTTGATGGGCCCCAGTCTAACGGTGGCTATACAGTTTTCGGCAGGGTAACGACGGAATCACTTCCAGTCATCGCCGATATCTCCGCCCTGCCTCGTGGCACCTACACCGCTAGCATTGACAGCCTTCCGCAAACCCTCAGCGACTGGCCAACCACCGCCGTTCCAGAGGACAGCATCCCTGCCCCCACAGAGCTGGTTCAGATCACTGAGGCCACTCAGCTCGAGGATCTACTCTCCTACCGCCTCGGGCCAGACGGAGACTCATCTCTGGTCTCCAGCTCCTTCACCGATACCGAGCTCACCCTCGCCCCGGTTCCCGGTGCCACCGGCACTACCTCGATCACCATCGAAGTCCAAGATCTCGATGGCACCATCCTGCCGGCCCTGATCTCCTACTGTGTCCTTGATCTCGATTTTCGCCCTCTGCTCTCTCCGGCTGGTCACCCCGCGGTCACCTTCCGACACGAGAAGATCCCGGCAGCCCTCTCCTACGAGGTGCAGAGTTCACTGGATGGGCAGCAGTGGAGCACCGTCTGGAGAACCGAAGAGGGCATCGCGAGCTCAGCTGTGATTAGCCAATCGGATCTTGGAAGCGCATGGCAGCTCACCGTTGAAGATTCAGCAATCACCTCCCCCGCTACAGGAGTGGCCCTCTTGCGTATTGCTGTCACCAAGTGACCCATCCGGGCGACCCGCAATTCACCCCTGACGCCCAAGACCCACGTTCCCTCATGCTCCGCCCTGCCATCCTGCTTTTCCTTGTCGCCGTGATCAGTCCCGCTCGGGGACAGATCCTTGCCGATTTTGAAATTTCCCTGCAGGACAAGGAATTTGGCCGTTTCACCATCCAGCTGGATCAATACAACTCCCCCCACGCGACCGCCAATTTCATTCGTCTCGCTGAGGGGCTGGTCCCTTGGGTGGACAGCAGAGGAGGGCAGGTGCGCCAGGCCCCTTTCTACGATGGACTCTCCTTCCATTCCCTCACCGCTGGCACCGAGATCGCAAGCGGCTCCCGTAATGGAACCGGCAGAGACAATGCAGGATGGACCCTCCGGGACGACTTCACCCTGCCGGGAAGCGGGACCTACACCGTCTATATGGAAAATGACGGACCAAATTCCAACGGAAGCCGGTTCTTTATCAACATCCCCAGCGCTCTCAGCAGCAACCCCGCCCGGGCCGGGAAGGCCTACACGGCCTTCGCTCGAGTTCTCCAGCCCACCTTCCCCCTGGGAGGGAATGGCCGGCTCACCGTGGCAGCCCTCTCCAACAGTCTCCCCGGTTTCCACATCATCGATTCGGTGCGCATCCGCTACCTGACCCCGGGAGACCTTACCTTCCGCCGCAACCTCCTTGATCCGGAGCATTTCTCCCTCTTTCTACTGCCGTCCACGCGCACTCCACTCTTCAGCTTCAGACGCTCCGGTAGTGACTCATTTCTCGACTGGAACTCCACCCCGGGCTCTACCCTCCTTCTATGGAGCTCCCGCGATTTGCGCAACTGGCTCGGACCCTTCTCTCTCAACCACCTCCCCGGAAGTGAACCTGAGGGCTATGACCTCTCCTTCACTCAGGCCTTCGCCGCCCGGGCTTTTTTCCGAGGCGGAGTGGTGGAATATCCCCACTGGCCTTCCACCGAGCGCAATTTTGGGAATGCGGCCATCCTCCTGAACTTTCGCGACCCCAACCGGGGAATTGTCAATGCCAGCTGCTTCTTCGATGAGACCGGCTACGCCGGAATCTACCAAGGCACCTTCGGCAACGGTGACTTTGTCCTCTCCCGGGAAGAGGTCGCTCCTTATACCCGGGAATTTCAGCTCTCTGCGACCACCGGGAATCAGCCCACTTACCGCCTCGTCCTTCATTACGATCTCGCTTGGTCCAACGGTTCTCCGCCTTTCTCGATCCCAGTTCTGGCGAACCCCAGTCGCCTTGAAGGTTCCGACCTCCTGAACGCGGCTGATCCTCTCGAGAATGGTAGCTGGCGGTTTGTGCCAGCCCCCTGATCCCCGGGTTGTAGTCGAGGCTTCCTTTCCTCCCACAAAAAAGCGGCTCCGGTTTTCCGGAGCCGCTTGAAAATTTGTAGGAGAATCAGTGTCCCCCTCCATCACCGCCAAGTTCGACGGGCTTGTATCCTCCTCTCGATTTAAAGTAGAAGATCAACCCAAGGTAACAGAGAAGCATGAGGGCTGGGAAGATCGTAATTTTAGCGAGAGATCCTTGCTTTGCGTCTGTGCTCACCTCCCCGATCTTGTCCTGATCTGCCTGCGACAGGTCCTTCAACTTCTCGCCATCAATCGCATTGTATTTTCCGAGGAAGTAGGTGTCTTCCTTCGATATCTTAGCGTAGGTCCCCTCCGCCATCTCCTCCTGAACCGCAGTTTCCACAGACTTCTCCTGCATCGCTCCAATTAGGGGGCCTCCAACAATCCCTACGCTAAGCATTCCAATACCAGCGATCGCATTTAGGGTCAGTGCCCCTCCCTTGGGAAATTGCTCCGCTACAACCCCGAGAGTAGTAGGCCAGAAGAATGTTTTGCCGATACCATACAGCGTCGCTGCGGCAAAGATGGCTACCAGGGTGGTCGTTATAGATAGGAAATATAACCCAGCTATCGCCAACAAGGCACAAGTCGCGAGGAGGCCCAGCGGAGTAAGCTTGTGGACGATAGGCCCTGAGAAAAACCGTAGAACCGTCATAATGGCAGAAGTGTAAATCAGGACCCAGAGGGGATTCTGCCCAGCCTCTTTCAAAGGCCCTTCCATGATTCCCGTGATGGCCCCGTCTGTCCCCAGCTCAGTAGTTGCCAGCGGGAACATAACGATACAAAGGAAGATCATCATGGGCCGTCCAGGAGACTTACAGTAGAGCCCATAGGCAATCACCAAGACTGCCACGATTGCGATAACTGTAAGGTCGGACCACTCAAACACTTTTCCGAGTTCCTTGGTAATCAAGTATGCAGCGATGGCCGCGCCAATTGCTCCAAACTCCCCAAGCATCTCACGGTAGGTTGCCCCGGCTGCAACGCGCTCGTTAACCGGAAACTTTGCCTTGATCAACATGACCAAGAAAACAATCGCGGGAATCGCAATAATCACGATCAGAACCCGCCAGTCGTCCGCCACCTTAGCTCCCAAAAGAATCGTGAGAATACCACCAAGGACCAAGCCGCCCGGCCAACCTGCGTGCAGGATATTGAGCCACTTGGTCTTATCCTTCTTAAACATCGTGGCCACCACTGGGTTGATATAGGCTTCCACAGTGCCGTTCCCAAGACCAAGGATAATGGAGCCTATGTAGAGCAACTTATAAGCCTGCGCCTGAGCGTCCTTAAGAGCTTGTCCATCCAGGCCTTCCGCGTTGACTGTTCCGTAGGCCATGAACGCGAAAACAGCATAGGCCGCATAGCATACAAAGCTGAACACCATCGCGACCCGGTAGCCGATCTTGTCAATGATCAGGCTGAAAAGAATGATACTGATCGCGAAGGGCCAGATACCCGCCTGAAACAACTCCTGACCTTGAACCGCATTGAGCCCGAAGGTCTTGGGCCAGAGGCCAGGATCATTTACCATGAACGCCCTCGTGATAAAGGCGAAGGCAGTCGTGATGAGGGCGATGAAGCACCCCCAAAAAACTAACTTGTCGTTACGGTCTTTCATATTGTGTGTCTGGTAGGTTAGAAGCCCGGGGATTATGAGGTCCAATCTTCATAAGACAAGTCCTTGGTAGATAACCAGTCGCCCACCGACCGAGTCACCACCTGCCCTTTAAGGGCTTTTGCGTAAAAATACAAAAGCCGCCTCTTTCGTAGAGAGGCGGCTTACCTCAGACCCTGTTGATCATGCAAGAGTCTGCTACCAAGGAGCCGGAGTAACCGGGTGCCTACTCCGTTCTTATCATTATTTTGATGTCGAAACGTAGCTGGCTTGGCTCACTCCCTTACCCACAGTCTTGGCCTTCTTTCCGAGCCAGGTCATCATTCCTCGTAGCTTGGCGCCAACCTTTTCAATACCGTGCTTCTCCTCGGTCTTGCGGATCTTGTTGAAGTTTTTGCACCCTGCCTCGAACTCTCCCACCCATTCCTTGGCGAACTTGCCACTTTCAATGGTCTTGAGCTGCCGACGCATCCGATTCTTAACCGACTCGTTGATGATCTTCGGCCCCACCGTCACATCACCATACTCCGCAGTCTCCGAGATAGAGAATCGCATTCCAGCAATCCCACTCTCATTCATGAGGTCGACGATGAGCTTGAGCTCGTGGAGGCATTCAAAGTAGGCCATCTCTGGCGAGTAGCCCGCTTCCACCAGCACCTCGTAGCCCGCCTTCACCAGAGCGGAGGCTCCTCCGCAAAGGACGCACTGCTCACCAAAAAGGTCAGTCACTGTTTCTTCGCGGAAGTTGGTTTCGAAGACACCCGCGCGGGTGCCCCCAATCCCCTTGGCCCATGCAAGGGCCGTCTGCTTGGCCTTTCCGGTCGCATCGTTGTCGACCGCAATCAGGGTTGGAACCCCCTTCTTCTCGACAAACTGGCTCCGCACCGTGTGCCCTGGGCCCTTGGGGGCGACCATGATAACATCAATGTCATCCGGAGTATCAATGAGATCAAAATGAACCGCAAACCCGTGGGAGAAGAGGAGGGTCTTTCCAGCCGAGAGGTTGGGAGCAATATCCTTTTCGTAGACCGAGGGAATCACGGTGTCAGGAGTCGCGACAAAAATCACATCCGCATGCTTTACCGCATCTCCGGTATCCATGACCTTGAAGCCGAGTTTCTTGGCAACGGGACGGGATTTTGACTTGGCGTAGAGCCCGATGGTCACGTCGCAGCCACTCTCCTTGAGATTGAGAGCATGAGCGTGTCCCTGGGATCCGAATCCGATCACAGCAAGCTTCTTCCGCCGGATGGCGTTAATGTTGGCGTCCTTGTTGGTATAAATCTTGGTGGCCATGGTGATATGGGTCAGTGGGCCGCGGAGACTGCGGTAGCGGTGAGCCCTCGTCAAGCCGCGAGGTGCGTCCCCTTCGCTGGCGGTTAACTAACTTCCGTAGACAACCACGGGCCCAACCCCGGGCGGGCCCTGCACGCTGCGAAGCTTGGCGACTGCCGCAGCCACTGCACTGGCAGCCTCTTCCACCTCTTCGTCGGTGGTGAAGAGGGAAAGAGAAATTCGCAGGCTACTCCGGGCCTTCTCATCGGAGAACCCCATGGCCTTCTGGACATGGCTGGGCTGCTGCTTTCCCGTCATACAGGCACTTCCTGCCGAACACTGAACCCCGGCCTCATCGAGAAGGATAAGCAGACCTGCCGCCTCACAGTGGTCAAAGGACGCATGAATGATGTTGGCTGCCCGGTGCTCCCGGGAGCCGTTCAGAGTCACCCCCTCGATTTCGCTTACCAAACGATCCTCGAACCGGTCCCGGCGCTGGTGCACTCCCGCGTGACCGTCCCGGTCGAGCTCTCCTTTCATAATTTCAGCAGCCTTTCCCAAGCCAATGATAAAGGGCACGTTTTCGGTGCCGCTTCGCCGCTCATTCTCCTGCCCTCCACCGCGGAGCATCGGTTCAAAGCGAAGACCCTGCCGGACATAGAGAGCTCCCACTCCCTTAGGGGCATGAAACTTATGCCCGCTCAGGGAGAGATAGTCGACCGGTACCTCCCGAACATCCACCGGCATCTTTCCCACGGCCTGAATGGCATCGGTATGAAATGCCCAGCCGGCCTCCTTGACCACCGCACAGGCCTCGGCGACCGGATGGGTCACCCCGGTCTCGTTATTGGACCACATCACCGAGGCAAATCCCGGGCGCTCACCATCTACGAGTTCACTGAGTTGATCGAGACTGAGACGGCCGTCGCCCTGAACACCACACATGGAGACATCATAGCCCACCGCCGCCATGGCCTCACAGGGTCGCAAAACAGCACTATGCTCGGTCGCCCCGGCAACCACCTTCGACTCCTTCCGACCCACATGGCGGGCCAGCCACTTCAAGGTCATGTTGTTGGACTCGGTCCCCCCTCCCGTGAAAACGATCTCATCCGGGTGGGCGTTAATCAGCGCAGCGACCTGCTCCCGCGCGGTCGAAAGAGCGTCCCGGACCGTTCGGGCGGACCGGTATCCACTCGAGGGATTATGCCAATGCTCCGTCAGGTAGGGCATCATGGCCTCTACCACCTCCGGATGAATCTGGGATGTCGCGTTGGAGTCGAGATAGATCATGGAGCTGTTCTCGAGCCCGCAACAGGAAGCGGGCGCTCTCTCACTTTCGCAGGAAGGCCACCAGATCACGCACCTCGCGATCAGTCATGGTCTGGAAGACCGCATCGGGCATGAGTGAATAGGGCAGAACATCAACATGCGCGACGTCCGCCTTGCTCAAGTCAAAGCGGCCCACGTTGGAATCAAGAGTGTAGGATTCCACGGTTTCCTCTGCAATCACCCCCAAAACCACCCGCTCATCCGTAAGTTCGAACTTAAAGTAACGGTAGCTCTCATCGATTTCTCCATCTGGATCAAGGACATGAGGCAGAAGGTAATCGAGGTCTGCGACCTCCGAAGGGTTCAGAGCCGGACCGGACAGCCCCCCCTCACCGTTCACTGCATGGCAACGCCCACAACTGTTCGAAAATACCAGATGGCCATGCTCCAGATCAGCTCCGCTGAGGTTCTCCTCAGAGAGAAGCTCACGGTAATGCGCAAATAATTCTGGCGTATTTTCCTCCGCCCGTGCGCCCTGACTCGCCAGCCCCACCGGTTGGTCGGAGAGGCAGCTTACCTCACCAGCACTCAACGCTCGTCGGTATATGCGGACCTCATTAATCCCCCCGTTGAAAAATTCCTCTACCGAGGGGGCACCCCCGATCCAGAGCGCACCCCCGCCATCGGCAGCTACCGAACCAGCGCCGTAGGCCGCAAGATGGCCATCGACAAAAAGAAACCGCTCGCTCTTATCCTGCGTGATACAGACGTGATGCCAGCCCCTCGTCACTCGGGTGCCCTCTACATTGGACTTCTGTCCTCCCATGAGCCAGTGGCCCTCCTCGTTGATCCAGACGCCATACCAATCTGATTTCGCCCGGGACTTGTTCACCAAAGCTGTCCATCCACGACCAGTCCCTTCAATGTAGACCCATGTGGCCAGCGAGTAGGCGTCATTTTTCCCGAAGGCAAGATCCTCCCGGTGAGCAATCTCGAAGTGATCATCTGCCCCGTCAAACTTGAAGGCCCGGCGCCCTCCTAGGGAGGCCACTACTGCAGGCCGGAAGGCCTTCTGCGGCTGGGACGCTCCACCCCACTCCTCGCTGCTACCGATATCTTCTGCTTTGAGATGTAATACCAGTCCCTTTCCGGAGACCGACTTGGCCGGCTTGGCCTTGGGTCCCTTAGGACGGGGTTTGACCGCCGCAGCCTTACCCCCTGCCTTTCTCCGGCGAGCAATGTATTCACTAACCTTCGGTATTTTGCAGGCAGCAACAACCTCCGCGGTCCGATCCTCATCAGTCACAACCAGCGGCTCGAGGGCATACCAGATGAGTAGCGGAAGGTTATGATCACTCTTGTCCTCCACATGGCCCACCAGAGCGGTCAGGACATCCCAGCGCTTGGCGTGATCGACGCGTTGCATCGCCGAGGCGAGGAAGAGCCGAACCACGGCACTCTTGTCCTCCCTTGCCATCACCGCCCACTTCTCGAGCACCGCATCAGGAACCCGCTTATCCTCAGCAATTAACTGAATCGCCCACGCCCGGATATATTCGGCCTTGTCGTTCAGGAGGGGAGCCAGCATGACGTCTCCCAGTCCACCCACGAGCTGCAAAGTCCAAAGAGCCCGCAGGCGACGAGCCGAGTCCTCATGTTCATCGAGAATCCTTCGCAATCCACCAAGGGTTGCCGGCTTGATTTTTCCAGCGAGAGCCCGCTCCTGCAAGAGACGTCGGGACTGCCGGACATACCATTCGTTGGGGTGAAGATGCATCTCCACCAGTTCCTCGTCTGGCAGCTTCGTAAGATCCATTCCCACCGGGAAGCTCTGCTTTCCCCAGCTGTATCTCCAGATCCGACCGGTCTTACGGTGCAGGACCTTGCGCCCGCAGATATCAGAGTCATGCCAGTCGATGGCATAAAGGGACCCGTCTGGACCAATCTCCATGTTAAATCCAAGCCACTGCGGATCGTTGGACATCGAGAACGTGCCCCCAAACTTTGGATCACTTGCGACATACCCGGAGCCTTTCTTTTTGATCTCATCAACTAGGACCCCATGCATATGGATATTACACATGAAGAGCTTCTTTCGGTATTTCTCGGGGAACTGGTCCGCCAGGTAGAATCGTGCACCCCCATGAGCAGAGGGATGGCGATGATCCGCAATGGTCTTAATGTCGTCGTAGACATAAGGGTTGAAGTGACGACCTGCCTGCCGGTGGTAGCGTCCGCCCTGAATGATGTGAAACATGTGCGGAATGACGCAGGCAGTGACGAACGCCTGACCGTTCTCATCAAAATCCAGCCCCCACGGATTACTGGTGCCATAGGCGAACACCTCGAACTTTTCATTGAGGGGGTGATAGCGCCACACCCCGGCGTTGATCTTCTGGCGCTCACTATCAGGTGCACCGGGCTTGCCGACATTGGAATGAGTAAAGACCCCATGAGTCCCGTATAACCAACCATCGGGACCCCAGAGAAAACTGTTCAGGGTTTCATGGCGGTCCTGCCGTCCCCATCCATCCAGCTTGATCTCAGGCTCGGCGTCCGGAATGTCATCGCGATTCCGGTCCGGAATAAAGAGGAGATTAGGAGGAGATCCCACCCATACTCCACCATGCCCCAGCGCAATCCCAGTAGGAAACATGATCTTGTCCTGGAAAACCTTCCGTTCATCCATCTCACCGTCTCCATCAGTATCCGTGAGGATCACGATGCGGCCCTGTGGTCCCAAGTCGTAGAGGTCTGACCGTCTGGTCTCGTAATTGAGATTCTCGCAGAGCCAAATCCGGCCTCGCTCATCAAAGGTAAAGGCAAAGGGCTGCTGGCAATCTGGCTCAGCAGCAAAGGCGTTTACGACAAATCCCTCGGGACTTTTCATCTTGGCGATGGCCTCATCCGGAGAAAGGTATTTGAATGCGGCCTCTTTGGGAGGCTCCGCATGGGCGAGGGACAGCAAGAGCAGACAGATCGACAGGGCTTGCGGTAGTAGGCGTGTGCTCATAGCACAAATTGAGTCCCTCTCGCCTCCTTCGTCAAGACACACATCCCGGGGAGCAGCTCCATATGTGCAAAACCTGTAGACATACCGGAATTTCCAGCTCTCTCAGCACCGCTATCGCCCTCTCCCCGATAAACACCTTTTCCACTGGGCAGACCAGAATTCGAGGCTTAGCTTCGCCTTTCCGCAATGAAGAATTACCGCAATCCGTTAGCCGTCAGCTCAATCCTCCTTGCTTTGAGCCTCTTCTCCATGGCTCAGGCGCCGAAGGTAGCCTGGGAGCTTGCGAAGGGCATCAAGGCTCCCGAGAGCGCCTACTATCATGAAAAGTCGGGTAACATCTACCTGTCCCAGGTCGGTGAAGGCGGTGGACTCGGTAAGGATGGAGACGGTTTGATCTCTGTTCTCAAGCCTGACGGAACGGTGGTAAATCCGCGCTGGTTCGCGGGACTCAACGCTCCCAAGGGACTCCGCTCTACGGGAGGAGTCCTCTGGGTTGCCGATATTGACCGCTTGGTCGGGATAACCATCGAAACCGCAAACACACTGGCGATCCATGAAGTCGCCGGAGCGAAATTTCTCAATGATGTCGCGGTGACGCCAAGGGGAACAGTGCTCGTATCCGACATGCTGGCCAGCTCCATTTACGCTCTCCAGGCCAACAAGGTGTCTCAAATTGCTTCCGGAGTTGAACTCGACAGCCCAAACGGGCTTCTCGTGAATGGCAACACACTCTACATCGCCGGGTGGGGACGCGACATTCAGGACTCCTTTGACACTCTGACTCTGGGGCGGCTTCTCGCCATGGACCTCCGCACCCGTAAGGTGAAACCAATAACTGCGGCAACGGTGGGAAATCTGGATGGCGTAGAGCTGGATGGAAAGGGCGGCTTCCTAGTCACTGACTGGATTGAAGGTGCGGTTCTCCATATCAGCGCGAAGGGAGCAGTAACCTCCGTTCTGGACCTTCCCAAGGGGTCCGCTGACATCGCCTACATCGCCAAGAAAAAGCTGCTCATTGTTCCCCAGATGCTGGAGAACAAAGTCACCGCCTTCGATCTCTCCGGGGTTCTCAAGTAACGGGGCCACAACGCATCCGCTACTGCACGGCTCCGCCTGCGAACAACCGGGCAAACAAGACCCTGCGTGATCGTGCCTGAAGCCCATTGAATCTGATTGGTTCCTCCCGTGAGGACACTAGGCTACCATGCCATGATGCGGACGCTCCTGATTCTCACTCTCCTTCTCTGCAGCTGCGCCCCAAAACTCACCGCAGCTGATCCTTCTGAGTATAACGTCCTCTTCCTCATTTCCGACGATCTCACCTACACGGCGCTTTCGTGCTACGGCAATAAAGTCTGTCAGACTCCTAACATTGATCGTCTCGCCGCGCGTGGGACACGCTTCACCAGAGCCTACTGCCAGGGAACCTACTGCGGTCCCTCCCGTGCTTCTTTCATGTCAGGCTATTATCCCCATGCCACCGGAGAACTCGGTTATCGCAATCCCCGGCCGCGAATCGGAACCCGTGCGACATGGTCACAGCACTTTATCAACAACGGCTATCATGCCGCCCGCGTCAGCAAGATCTATCACATGGGGGTTCCCGGCGGAATCGAAGGCGGAGGTCACGGCGCTGATGATGAGGCCTCCTGGACCGAGCGATTCAACAGCAAGGGTCCTGAGTGGAAAGCCCCCGGTGACGGAGAGACCCTTCAGAACAATCCCGACGGGAAAAAACCCCCCGTAGGCGGAAACACCTTCGTCGTAGTGGAGGCCGACGGGGGCGATCTCGTCCACTCTGATGGACAGACCGCAGCCAAGGCCTGCCAGCTTATCGCAGAGCGAAAGAACTCAAAGCAACCCTTCTGGCTCGGAGTGGGCTTCGTTC
Source organism: Akkermansiaceae bacterium UBA5689 (assembly GCA_002420305.1). Lineage (GTDB taxonomy): Bacteria > Verrucomicrobiota > Verrucomicrobiia > Verrucomicrobiales > Akkermansiaceae > Roseibacillus_B. The sequence goes on from DIHT01000112.1 coordinate 14,662, forward strand.
GCCCACACGTTCCCTTCGTCGCCCCCCGTTCCTACTACAAGCCCTTCCTTCCCTATAGCAAGATGATCCTCCCTCCCAAGGTCAAGGACGACTGGGAAGACATCCCGAAAGCCGGCATCAATTACTGCACCAGTATCAACATGAAAATGGACGTCCGCCGGCAGAAGAAGGCCGTCGGAGGATACTATGCCTCGGTCGCCTACATGGATGCTCAGGTAGGAAAGGTTCTTGATGCACTGGACCAATCCGGGCTTGCCGAGAAGACCATCATTATCTTCACCAGCGATCATGGATTTCACCTCGGCGAGCACGATTTCTGGGCCAAGGTCAGCCTGCGAGACGAGTCTGCCGGCGTCCCCCTCATTATCTGCGTCCCTGGGAAAAAACCCGCGGTCTGCCATTCCTTTGTCGAACTACTGGACCTCTATCCCACCACCGCCGCCCTCTGCGGCCTCAAGGTGCCTGGGCGGCTCCAGGGGAAGGACATTTCCCGCATGCTCGAAGACCCTAAGCACGAAGTACGGGAGGATGCTTTTTGCGTGGCTCCAATGAGAAAGGGGTTTCTCCTCCGGGACCGGAACTGGGCCTATCTTCAGTATGGTGAGGAAGCTGCAGGGGGGCGGGAATTGTTCAATATGGTGAAGGATCCAGGACAATTCACCAATCTTGCTGGCAACGCTTCACATGCAGATATCACCCGAAGCTTCGAGGATCGCCTCGCCACCAAACTGAAGGCCATCCGCACAAACGATCTGGGGATTTCCTACAAGAGACCCGGAGCCCGTAAAAAATAACTCTTATTCCTCCTACCCGCCGGAATTGATGACCGGTCGCTTCTTGCTCCTGGCTTTCGTCATGCCTAGGCTCTGCCATCACGACTTCTTTCAATGATCCCAATGCCACCATGGCGGTCTTTCTCGATTTGGAGAATATCGCCATTGGTGCCCGCGATGCCCGCTATCCAACCTTCTCGATTGCAAAAGTCTTTGAACGCCTGTTCTTACGAGGGCACATCGTCCTGAAAAAGGCTTACTGCGACTTCTCACGGTTTAAGGAATTCAAACGCGATCTTCACGATGCCGCCTTCGAGCTGATCGAAATTCCTCACTTCCGACAGTCCGGCAAGAATTCTGCTGATATCCGAATGGTGGTGGACGCCTTGGATCTCTGCTATACCAAGAGCCACGTCGACACCTTCGTGATCATTTCGGGAGACTCGGATTTTTCGCCGCTCGTCAGTAAACTTCGCGAAAACGCAAAGACCGTCATCGGCGTCGGCGTGAAGAACTCAAGCTCGGACCTCTTCATCAAGAATTGTGACGAATTTATCTACTACGATGATCTCGTCCGTAAATCACCTGCCAAGAAGACCACCAAGAAGAAGGTGGCCAGAAAGGCCGCCAAGAAGAAAACCGCAGGCCGAAAGTCCTCCGAAGGTCCCCCCACCGAGGCTGCTCTGGAACAGGTCGCAGACACCTTCGAGGCCCTCCTTGAGGAGCGGGGCAACGATGAGGCCATCTGGGGATCTATGATCAAACAGGCCCTCAAGCGCCGTAACCCGGGATTCAACGAACGAGCCCATGGCTTCAGGTCCTTTAACGAGGTCCTGCTAGGTGCCGAAGAACACGGCTTCCTGAGACTTGAGGCTGACGAGCGCTCAGGTGGATACACCGTTCATCCGGCCTGACTCTCGAACTCCTTCCGCAGAATCAGGCGATATTGGTATAGACCGCCTGCACGTCCTCGTCATCCTCGAGCTTGTCGATAAGGGACTCGATCTCGTCCATTTGAGAGTCGCTGAACTCCTGGGGATTGTTGGAGATCCTCTGCAGGCCGGCCCTGCTCAACTCGATACCGAGTTCCTCGCAACCCTGCGAGAGAGAACCAAAATTGGTAAAATCTCCATACACAAAAACCGTTCCCTCATTCTCTTCCAGTTCCTCAAGGCCATGGTCAATGAGTTCGAGCTCAATTTCCTCAAGATCATGACCCTCCTTTTTCTCGAACTGGATCACCGTCTTACGATCGAAAAGGAACTCGAGAGAGCCGCTATTGAGCATTTCTCCCCCTGCCTTATTGATCGGGGTGCGCACGTTAGTGATCGTTCGGTTCGTATTGTCAGTCGCAGTTTCGATAAACAACATTACCCCATGAGGTCCCTTGGCCTCATAATTGACCTCCGAAATATCGGCCATGTCCTTTCCCGCAGCCCGCTTGATAGCCGTCGCGATATTATCCTTGGGCATGTTCTCCGCCTTGGCATTGATGATTGCCGTGCGCAGCTTGGAGTTACTGTCTGGGTCCGCTCCTCCCTCCTTTGCCGCCATCGTGATGGTTCTTGCAAGCTTGGGAAAGACCTTCGACATCTTGTCCCACCGCTTTTCCTTCGCGGCTCGCCGATACTCAAATGCACGTCCCATGGGTGAGGACAGTCTACGGGGGCTTACCGCCCCATCTCAAACCACAAATTCCAAATTTCCTGCCTGGACTCAGGCTATGCCATCATTCTTCGGCGTAAGGTCGCTCCCGGATAGCACGCCATCCTCCGTGAAATCCTCATATTCCTGATTTTGCTGTTTCGCTCTGAGCCGATCCTGTTCAGACAAGGGCACGCATCCATGAGCGAAAAATATCACCTCCTGCACCCTCCTCTGGGCGGGCCATTTCCCCCGGAACGAGTCGCAGAGCCAACCTTTGACCTCGTTGTCAGGGAATTGGAAAGGGCGCAGAAAAGCGTAGAGATTTTCATGTACGTCTGGCGCGCAGATGAATCCGGCATGCGTGTGGGTGAAGCGGTTGTCGCAGCTGCAGAGCGCGGCGTGAAGATCCATATCATCAAGGATATCGGGGCCATCATGTGCGAGGTGATCGAAATGAATCGCAAACCCTTCTTTCCGCGCAAAATCCCACTCCTTAAGCGAATCTTCTACAAGATCATCGGGCGCACCTTTCCCAATACCTTCGTGAAGGACGACCATGATCAGGAGCTGGGTGCCGCTCTCCTCGCCCACCCGAATGTGACGGTTGAATGGGTCAACAAGACCCACACCAAGTATTACATCTTTGACGAGCGCCTCCTTGTCACAGGAAGCATCAATATTGAAGACCGTCACCAAGACTACTTTGATTACATGCTCGCGCTTGAGAGCCCTCAACTTATTCGGAGGCTTCGTGGTAGAATGCAGGGCGATACCCCTTGTGACCTTGAGCGGAATGTCGAGTTCGTCTGCAACTCTCATCACTCAACGGGCGAATCTTCCTTCGAGATTAAACCTGCCGTCCTTGACCTCATCGGACAGGCAAGAAAGTCCATCTACATCGAAGTCGCCTATCTTGGAGACCCTGAGTTTGCTGACGCTCTTGTCGAGGCTGCAGCAAGGGGCATCCGCATCACGGTGCTCTTCTCAAGAGAAGCCAATATCGGCAATGACGTGAACTACTGGGCAATCCACGATCTCTACAGCCGGGCCCCTGTCGAAGTCTACCTCACAGACACCATGATCCACGCCAAGTTGCTGCTCTTTGATGAGGAGCTGGTGTTTACCGGATCATGTAACATGAATATCTTTTCGCTCCAGAAAGCCGCCGAACTGAACCTTCTCATCCAGAACGAGCCCGTCATCATAGAGAGCATCAAGTCTCTGATCGCCAAGCGGGTCGCCTCCAGCAAGAAGGTGAACTCGGGCGAGGAGCTGGCCGGATTCAATCCAATTATTTCCTCTCTGCAGCAGCTCCACCAGAAGCTGAATCCAAATTAGGATGTTCAGGAAAGAGCGTTCGCTGTAGACAAAGGAACTTCGACCAATCTGAATATATTTCCGACCGACTACTGAACATGAGCTCCCACCCCATTACCCTTACTTGGAACCGCGACAACAAGGACTTCGGATACAAGAACTATTCGAGAGATCACGCCCTTGATTTTGGACACGGGGTTTCTCTCAAAGCCTCCGCCGCTGCAGAGTATCTCGGCACGGCCGAAATCCCTGACCCGGAGCAGGCCTTTGTCGCTTCCCTCTCGAGCTGCCACATGCTGACCTTTCTCGCCTTGGCCTCCCTTCAGAATCTTACCCTCGAGAGCTATGTGGACAAGGCTGTTGGATTTCTCGAGAAGGGTGAAGGTGGAAAGCCTGTTCTGGCGAGGATTGAGCTGCATCCTGAAACCGTATGGGCAGAGGGCATCACGGTCTCAGCCGAAAAACTTGAAGAGCTGCATCATAAGGCACATCAAGAGTGCTTCCTTGCCAATTCGGTAACCACCAAGATCACAACTGTGCTGTAAATGTCGAGTGGGGTGCCCTCTTCCATTCCTCCAGAGGATGGTGAGGGACCCAAGACTAACCGAAAAGCCCTAGGATCTCCTCTTCATCGAGACCCACGTTTCCCCCAAAAGATCCATCCCCCAGAGTCGAGGCGATCATCTCCCGCTTACGCTCTTGGAGCGCCACAATTTTCTCCTCCACGGTGTCCCGCGCAATCAACTTGTACGACGTTACCACCCGCTTCTGACCAATACGGTGAGCACGGTCCGTCGCCTGGGCCTCAACTGCCGGATTCCACCACGGATCAACATGAATTACGGTATCCGCACCAGTCAGGTTCAACCCTACCCCCCCGGCCTTGAGGCTGATGAGGAAAACAGGGATAGCTGAATCCTGAAAGCGCCTTACCACATCACCTCGATTGCGAGTCTGGCCGTCGAGATAACAGAACTCGAAGCCGCGGTCTGCCAGCACGGGGACAATACCCTGCAGCATTTGCACGAACTGACTAAAGACAAGAACGCGGTGCCCTCCCTCGACCGCCTCATCAAGCAATCCACTCAACTCCTGCATTTTCACCGAGCCGTCCTGTTCGTTGACGTCAGGAAGATCTAAAAGGCGTAAGTCACAACAGGCCTGCCTGAGGCGCAAGAGGGCGGTCAGAGCCAACATCCGCCTCTGCCCACCCTGTGATCCGGCGATCATTCTCCGCCCCTCTTCAAGCAGAGACTGGTAAACCTCTCGCTGCGCCTTACTCAATTCACAATATCGTACCTGTTCGATTTTTTGAGGCAGATCCTTGGCTACCTCCTCCTTGAGTCGCCTCATCACCACTGGCCTCAGTCGCCGTGACAGGCGACGCTGCAGTCTGGGTTCATTTCCACGTGCAAGAGGCTTCTCGAAGCGGTCTGCAAACCGGGCCCGATCACCCAAATAGCCGGGTAGAACGAAGTTCATGATGGACCAGAGGTCCGTTACGGAATTCTCCATCGGGGTGCCTGTCAGAGCAAACCGATGCTCCGCTTTGAGCTGAAATGCTGCCCGCGATACCTGAGCCTCCGGATTCTTAATATTCTGGGCTTCATCCAGGATAACCACCTTGAAAATTCGCTCCCGGTAAAGGTCGATATCGAGACGCAGAAGAGCGTAACTGGTTATGAGAAGATCCGCCTCAGAGCTCTTTTCGAGAGTCTCTGCGCGTTTGGGCCCTTCAATCGCAACCGCTTCCAGCTCCGGCGCGAACTTTGCGGACTCTTCCAGCCAGTTCTGAACCAGAGATGAGGGGCATACCACAAGGGCTGGCCCACCTCGCGCTACAATAAACGCAAGAGACTGAAGCGTTTTGCCCAATCCCATATCATCGGCAAGAACGCCTCCCATACGCATTTCTGACAGCTTCCAGAGCCACTCAACACCTTTCCGCTGATACGGGCGGAGAACCGGTTTCAGGGACCCGAGGTGCAATTCGGAATCATTCTCTTCTACCGGGTGCAATTGGTCCGCAGCGGGCAGACCAAGGTCCCCCGCGCTATGCTGGAGATAAGCCGCTTGCACCGCATCCACCCGGAATACTCCGGGAACCGCCTGCTGAGGATCACAATCGGCAATGGACTCCATGGCATCATCGAGCTGATCAGGATCCATGACAGCTCTCCGGTTACCTCCCAACGAACATGAGGATTGCCCGGTTCTCAGGAGCCTCTGAATTTCCTCCCGCTGGACACTGCCACCATCTCCAGTCTCATAATTGATTTCGACCTCCATCCAGTTCTCTCCACTCCCCGTCAGGTGGTAGACCGGCTGTAAAGGAACTACATCTCTCGCAAATTCGGAAAATCGGTCTCCCTTAATGATGATCCAGTCCGGGTCCAGCCTATGTAATCCATGAGCGAAAAAGCGCAGGATCTCTTCCGTGTTCCGCATCACAAACGTACCACCGCGCGCAGGCCCCTCAAATCCCCACTGCCGGAGTCCATCCTCTGCCAGCCTCTCCAGAGCCGTACTAGCGAGCACTTGCTCCTCCTTCTCCATGACGAGCAGCGCCCCCTCAGCCTGACCTGCTAACCGCCGGTTTGTGCCGTACAAAAAGGTCATCTTTGCCTCCAGATGATTGAAGGAACCGTCAAAAATAACCTCCACGTTCGGGGAAGCCTGCTGCGGCAGAGATGCCGGCACACTCTGCTCAATATCGAACCAATAGCCGAGGGCGGCAATCAGCGAGGGGCTTTCTACAGGATCCGGTCGCAGCCCTTTATCGAGAACTGGCCTTAACGCCTCGGGGAGTCCGGAGGCTACCGGGTAGAACACGCGATTTTCCATATCAATACCCCACGCATCTTTCCCCTCAATCAGAGATTGAATTCTCCCCGGCCATTGAGCTCGCAGGCGCTTCCCCTCACATTCGATAGAGAGCCGGAGGGGTTGACAGGAAATGGCAGCCTCATGCCTCTTCCCAAAAGAAACTCTGGGATGTCCCACAAGAGACTCCAGCACCTCAAGAAATTGCTCCCGTTCGAGATTCACCGCACCCGGGGGAGTCTCCGGAAACAGGCGACGCAGAGTAGCGAGTAAACGACTGTCATCTTCGCCTGCCTGCAGGGCGTAGTCCTCACCCCAGGAACTAAGAAGGTGCTCCTCCCCCTCATACTCCGTGGCAAAAACGACAAGTAGGTGCCCCCTGTCCCAGGAATCCTTCACCTTAAGGGGCAACATGACACGACATTCTACAGGATAGGCCTCTGCCTCAAACTCCTCCTCCAAGAGCGGCCAACACGATTTAACCTCTTCCCGCTTCGACTCAGGGGCCTCCTCGGCAACCGGACGAGATGGGTCGATTACCTCCAGACCAATGGCTATCGCATGAGCGCATACCCGTCCTTCCCGGCGAGCGGTCATACAACCACACTTGTTCTCCATGTGAGTGCGTGACAGGATTTGCATCCTTACTTTTTTTTCTTTGCCCCCCATCAGGACGAGTCCCTCAAGCCAACCGTCCCTATACTCGGCCCTGCGGACAAGACCACCACGATGCATCTCCCGGGCCGCCTTCATTTCCTTCCAGCCTCCCGCATCCATCAGGAGATCTCGCGTCAACTCCACCTCTGTCATTGGCACTTCATGAATTTACCGGCGCCATGGCCTGAAGGCCCTGAGCTCGATGTGACGGGAAAAAGGAGTTCATCCTCATGGATTGTTTTCCTCAAAAGACAAATAAGGGGATATCTTCTCTGCGGTATACTTACCGATTCCCGCAACCCTCAGGAGATCCGCAGGTGTTTGGTAAGTCCACCTCTCCCGCGCCTCAATAATTCTCATTGCCAGCACTTCCCCAACACCCGGGAGGCGCATGAGCTCCAGCTTGGAAGCGGTATTGGGATTCACCGAGGCTCTCTCCAGCGGCAATGCCCGTAACCTCTCCTCTTCTTCCCGGACCCGCTCTACCCGACGTTCCTCCGGCAAGGTCCCCCAGTCCGTAAACTTCCAAGCGCCAACTCGCCGGGAGGCTGCAGCGAGTTCCTCATCTCCAAGTCTGTCCCGATACTCTTCCCGGTTCACGCCCGCACGACGCGCTCGAGCTACCCCAAAAGCCCGCGCAAGCCCTTCCCTGACCAGCAACTGCCCGAGATCTCTTCCGGCGGCCTCGGTTATAAAACCATAATAGCGCTTATGCTGGGGATGTCCTCTGCCATCCGCCCAGGCCGTATGCACCTGAAAGGGCTGGGATAACAACTCCCCAACACGACCCTTTGCCACGCTTCCAAGCATTATGGCCGATTTAATGGAAGATTTCTCATCACCCCCGGCTCCGGCTATACCAAAGTAGGCACGCTGTGACCTGAGCCTGCGCTGATCTGTAGCATGCCGGTTCGAGGTTTCAAAACAGTCCACACCATACAGCCTTATGGTGTGAGCGGACCCATCTGGAAAGCGAACCCCAAAACTATCTCCATCAGACCATTCAGTTGTTATCAGCCGGCAGTTCTTGAACGTGGTTAGTCCCGTGATCTCATCGATCACACCTCTGGGAAGGGGTTCTGCTGCGAGGGGGCAGATCCCCACCAGCAGCCCCATCAGCATCATACGCACTTGGAAACCCTATCGGCTCCCGATAGCTACCGAAATCCGAAAATCTCACCGACGCTCAATAGCGAGAGTGATAATGACATTGACGACCTCTCCCGTGGTAAGCGCCCCCGCACCCACAGTCCGCGGAGTAGGACCGATAAGAACCATGTCGGTGACGTCTATGAGCCCTGCTCCCACGGGGCTCTTCATCCGCCAGAGCATAGCCAACAACCCCAGCTGCCACGACTGCTAGAGCCGCTCCCTCTGGGGTAAGAACATCTACCGGTCGGCCAGAGGAATCATACATCGTTGTACAACTCGTGGACAGCACGGCACCAACTGCCGCAATCAGGAAGAGAGCATGGGGGCTTTTCATCATACCCCTTGGACCAGTGCAGGACCGATAATATTCAGACAATTTTTGCCCGTCAGCGGCAGAAAAAGAACCAACTACTCACCTCCCCTGCTCGAAGATCCACTCGTGTAGCTTCTCATCGTCATACACCCTGTCAGCAACGCCATGCCCCGCACCGGCGAACTCGGTGTATTTCACTTCTGATCGCGCTTCTTTTAGGGCTTCAACCATTGCCTGGCTC
>DIHT01000086.1 GCA_002420305.1 Akkermansiaceae bacterium UBA5689
TATCCTCTCCCAGAGCGAGCTCAAGGAACTCAGTCCGGAGACCAAAGGCCTCCCCGCTGCCGTTCCTCTTTCCGAGGCGATCTACTGGCTCCGGCTCATCGGATCGGATGATATCGCTCCTCTCCGCGATACCCTTCTTGAATGGAAAGAGAACCTTACGCAAAATTGACGCCGACGCTCTTCGCCAGTCACACCGATTGAACTCACCGAACAATCGATCTCACCGGCAAGGCGCAAAAGAACCAGCCCTGCACCTTGGCCCCCTTAACCCGTGCACCGCACCATGGTTCCTGCACGGGGATGCGGTGTCCCGTCCTCCTACAAAGCTAGCACCTTATTGTAATAGCCTGCCTGAACACGAACGACCTAGTCTCTCATACAATGAAAGCACAGTCAGGTTTCTTCAGGACAGGCGAAAGCTCGTCAGCGTCAAGCTTATGGATAACCACTAGTTCGACGAGCATCGTATTCGGAATTGTCCTCCGCCTTTCTCGATTGAGCAGGATGCCTGGGAGACAGACCGGTTCCTTCTTAATTATATCCGCGATCTTGCTTCAGATTTGCGGATCTGAGGCTGCTGGACAAGCCCTTACCGGGGACAGCTATGCGATATAGCAGGGCTCTTCACTCTTCGCAGACGGGGAGAGCATTCCTGGCTTATTTTCTAATGATGAACTGTCACCGGAATTTTCTGTTAGGCAGGCAGAGGTGGTAACGGACCCAGAACATGGCGAGCTGGTTCTCAACATTGATGGCACCTTCCGATATCAACCGCACCCCAACTTTACCGGGACGGATGGGTTTACTTACACCGCGCCGATCTCGGAGGCTTTTGCGGTCTTAAGCTCCCGGGCACCCTGGAGAGTCCTCAACCCCCTTGACGGACGACCGCCGAGCCTTGATACCCCAAACTTTGAATCGACCTGGAACACCCTGGACTTTGAGGCCACAATATCGTGGCTTCGCGGCCGCGGCTTGATGGGATACGGAATGTTTGGGGACAGCAACGGAATCGGAGGAACCGCCCCGGATACGGACCTTGGCCTCCCTACTCAGGGGCGGCGTTACTCGGCCTATATGCGCACGGTCTTTCAGGTGCCTGAGTCGGGAACATACAGACTCAACGCAACGATCCGCCGGGACGACGGTGTCATTGTCTATCTGGACGGGCAGGAATTGTTCCGCTCCTTCCAGCCGGGGGCTCGCACCGCACGAACCGCCCCGGATGGGTATTTCCTGATGGTCGAAGGGGTGAATACGGCCTGGACCTTCCTGGGTCAGGAAACCGCCCCTAATCTAGTTGAAATCCCCTCTGTTACCCTTTCCGAGGGAGAGCATTGCCTCGGGATTTCTCTTCATAACGCCGGACAGCAGCAGCAACTTGGTGCAGCTTCCAGTTCAGATCTCGGCTTCCAGATAGACACCTTACGGTTAACGAAAATCGGACAAGCCGAAGTTTCAATTCAAGTATCCCCTGCTCAGACTGAGGTAACTGGAGAGTCAGACTGGTTCGGCGTCGGGGTAGATGAGATTCTCGATACCCGGTTGACAGGCCATAATCTCTACAGCAACGACCATCTTCTTGCCCCTGACGGGAGCCCCTTTTGCCAGATTCTCGACCTGCAGATTGATGACTCTGAAACCGATGGGCGCGTTGAGGAGCTCGATCCTAAGACCGGAAACTTCCAGTTTGAGCCTGCTGCTGGATTTGCGGGAATCACTTCTTTCAATTATCGAATTGTGACCGAAGGAGGGCAGTCGGATCCCATCAAGGCCTTCATATGGGTTTCCAGTTCCGAGGCTGTCAACCAGGGCCCTCTTCAAACGGTTCTGGCAGGTTCAGCGAGAACAGACCTGTTGTTACCCATTCCCAAGTCAGCATCCGCAATCGCGGTTACCACCCAACCGGAAACGGCCAGGGTATCAATCGTTGTCCTCAACACCCCCCCCGGAGCCTATGCACGGTATTCGGTTCTGCCCACGAGCACCGATCTTCCGAGAACCGGCCCGGATCGACTGGTTGTAGAGTTTTCTCCTCTACCGCCCGACCCCACCCGGGTCCGCGTTCCGCTTGAGTTCATCGTGGTCAGCCCGATGCAGGCCTGGAGACAGGGCACCTTCAGTTTATCTCAATTGGAAAACACCTCTACCAGCGGCGCCTTGTCTGATCCCGATGGTGACCAATATTCCAATCTGGAAGAGTACATTTTCGGCACAGACCCACTCGACGAGACATATCGACCGGATATTCCCCTGGGAGTCGATGCAGGAGGCCAATCCGTGATTTATACCGCCGTACAACTGGACAGACTGCCCTTTGATTCCATGTGCGAACTGCAGTTACGCAGGGAGGGCGATGTGGAATGGATTACATTGGCGCGAACTATGGCCATCCCGATATCACCCTGCAGAATAATGGTATACCAACACCGGACTGGGAAACCGTGCCACCTTACCAAGAGACCGGAGATCGGCACTATTGCGCTACCGTTTCAGCCTCTACCCCTGGGTAACTGACGTTCCTGCAGGAGGCGGAGCAGAAGGTGTCGATATCCCTGCCAATCAATAAGGGGCTATGCTGCCTCCTGCCAATTATTGCCAACAAAACGCCTCAAGATCACATCGGTCCTCGTGGCATCGCCGCTTGCCGACTGCGGAGGCGGGTGTTGTGCTTCCTGCACCCCTAACCGGTGCACCACACGGTGGTTCCTGCACGGCGATGGGCGGGTTGATTCCGAGAGTTCGAATGGAGTCCGGCCTGACAACTCGAAAATACTTCGGAGCCGCAAGTTTGAAATCGGGGAGGAAATTCACTGCAACACCCTCGGCCCCTGGCACCCTGAAGTCGACCCTCCCAAAATTATTCAAGACAACAAAAATTTAGTATTCACTTATAAGGTCTCAGACTTAACCCATTGATATTAATAAGGCTGGCTATATTTAGCTGGACGATCTGCAACGTATTTTACCATTCTTATTCCGTAGTTAATCGACTACTTCACAGAGTATTAATTAGATGAAAATAGCACCCAACTTATTAGGCCTCCTAACGGTCGCCCTTTCGTCCTCGGTCTCACTGAAAGCGGAAGACCTGCCAGACATTGAAGATCAAATACAAGGCGAGTGGATTGCTTACCGAGGAGACCGGTTTGACATTAGGCGAATTAGCGAAGGCAAAATGATCAACAGCTACTATGACTGGAATGGCAGTCTTTTATTTGAAAGAACCTCTGATCTGAAGATGAAAGCTGTCGGTTCTGGAGAACGGCGGACGGTTGTCGGACAAGGCGCGGAATGGCATTACCTAGCTGGTGGCAAGAAACCACAGGACACTCTTTGGACAACCTTGTCCTTCGATGCTCATAAGCAGGGTTGGAGCAAAGGTCCTGCAGGGTTCGGTTATGCGGATGATGACGACACAACGATCCTGAATGACATGCAGGACAAATACCTTTCCGCTTTTATCCGACGGGAATTTGAAATCCCAAAGGGAGCTGATATGAAAGGCCTGAGTTTGCTCATCAACTACGATGACGGATTTATCCTCCATGCGAACGGCAGGCGTCTTTTCGCTTCAAGTAATGTGTCCGTGGATCAGCAGAGCGGTAAGATTACCGTGTCCAACCACGAGGCTACAGGGGCTGAGTCTTTTTCTTTGGCGGAGTTTTCGGGTGTTTTCAAAGAGGGAAGGAACGTCATCGCGATTGAGGGAATTAACGCAACCCTGGATAGCAGTGACTTTACCCTTGATCCTCAAATAGTTATCGGGGGCTCCGGGCGATTTATCGAGGCTAATCGAAGTGTGAGGCATGAGAATCCACGCACTGACTGGTATTTCAAAAATCGCGCTTGGGACGGTAAAGTTGACAATCTTCAGATTTGGAGGAGAGCACTCACTGATGCTGAAGTTGTGACTCTCTGGAATGATGGAAAAGGTACTGCAAAATTATTGGGAGGTCTAGCAGATGAACTGGTGGGGCATTGGCCCCTCGATGGCAATTTCAAGGATGCGAGCGGAAATGGACGCCATGCCACGGCCAAGAATTCTCCTTCATTCGTTAAGGGGCATATCGGACAGGGGCTTGATCTTAATGGAGAGGATCAATACGTCGTCCTAGGGGGAAAGGCTACGGATTACACCCCAGAGGATGGAAGTATTACCATGTCGTTGTGGTTTAGCGCGGACAGGTTCGATAAGCGATGGCAGACACTATTGTCGCTCGGCAACAACGGGTGGGGTGATTGGAGAATCCATCGTGAAGGTTTTACGAAAAACATGCAATTTGTCGGCGTTCGGACAGTTCGCAATCGGACATCAATTCTCGACGGCTCAATGCACCATTTGGTAGCTATCGCCGAAAAAGGCAAAGGAGTTCGCCTCTTTATCGATAACAATCTGGTGAGTAATAACGCTCCAGCCGGACAGGCAGCGAATTTTGCTGGTATCCCTGTAGACAAGGATGGTCACTTACCAGCGCTAGGAGCAAACCTAGAGGGCCTTTTCAGTCGCGCGAAGCCCAGTGAGGGTGAATTTACGCCAATCCGAGGAGCATTGCTTGTAAGAGGAGGCTGGGACAGCGAAAGTCAAAATTCAATTTCAGGGCGATACCGAAGGGTCGACCATCCCGAAGAGGCTCTTCTCATCGCAGCTCGCAAAGGAGATCTCAAAAAAGTGGACAGCCTTTTAAAATCTGGAGTGGACCCGAATACAGTGTCGCGAAACTCTTACAGTGCACTCAGTTACGCCGCAGCTGGCGGGCATCTTGAATTAGTGAAATTCTTGCTAGAAAACGGTGCGGACGTGAACAAGCAGACACGTTTTATGAAAAACCCTCTGAATGTGGTAGCCGGAACTCCTCATATTGAATCAGCTAAACTGCTTCTTGCTAACGGTGCAAAACCGATGCCAAACGCCAATGGAGCCTCTATAGTCCATGAGGCAATTTTCTGGAAACAACCTGAAATGTTAAAGTTTATATTGAGCGAATTGAAGGTGGGCGTTGATCCGAAAGCTAATAATGGGGCCACCCCGTTGCATTATGCCCTTTGGAATATGCAGAACGGGGATCCTGAGGGAAATAAGCCCTTTTTGACCGGCTTGAAAATACTCCTGAAGCACGGAGCAGATCCGAATCAGCGATTCACGCATAACAATAATAACAGGAGCGCTACGGAGTTCGCTGAATTCAAAGGACTTGACGAAATAGTGACACTACTTAAGGCCCGGTAAGACATAAGCTCATTCCGGAGAGGCCGAACTATAAAGAAGATCAGTTAGAGTGCGTGGCTCCGTGCGACGCACATTGGTTCATACACGGGATTTAGGTAGTAAGACGTGTCAAGGTTCCGAAGCTTGGCTTGGTCCCTACGTCATGTGTGCACCGATAGCCTCTGTGTAAACAGCATAGACGCTTTGGCTTGCAGCCATGAAAAGCCTATTTCTCTTTCTACCTCCAAAGCAGAGATTGGCGCAATTCTCTGGCAACAAGATTTGACCGATTCGCTCTCCATCTGGAGCAAAAATATGGACCCCATCGTAGCCTTCGCCGCCCCATCCCGCACTTGACCAGAGGTTCCCATCTGTATCTACCCTTATCCCATCGGAAAGCCCTACCTTGTCAAATCCATCCATTTTCATGGAGGTGAAGATCTTTCCTTTTCGCAAAGTTTCTCCGCTTACTTCCCACACTTTTATGTCAGCTGATTTTATGTCCGTATCCGAAACATAGAGCTGAGACAGGTCAGGAGAGAAGCACAGCCCGTTCGGCCTGCTGATCTCGTCAGTCACTCTTGTGATTCCGCCAGTTTTACTGTCGATTCGGTAGACTGATTCCTTCAGTTGGGCTTCGGCCTTATTACCAGCGTAGTTTTTCAAAATACCGTATGCCGGATCGGTAAACCAAATCGATCCGTCATCTCTTTTAACGACAACGTCATTAGGTGAGTTGAATCTCTTGCCCTCGAATTCAGCCGCAAGTACCGTCTCATTCCCATCATGCTCATACCTCACCAAAGCACGGGCCCCATGAAGACATGAGATCTGACGCCCTTGGTAATCGAAGGTGTTGCCATTGGAATTACCACTTGGCTTCCTGAAAACAGAAACGCGACCATCATCCTCTATCCACCTCAGCTGCAGGTCCCCTGGGACATCACTAAAAACCATATACCTGCCTACTGCATTCCAAGCACAACCCTCAGTCCAAAGCCGCTCCGGACTCGTGTAGAGCCGTTGGACTGGGGTGTTCCCGATCTTGTATTTATCAAAACGCTTATCTAGCGAGATAATCGAAGGGTCTGGGTATCGTACTGGACTATTCCCGTTCCAGTCCCTCGCCTGCAAACAGCTTCCCACTGCTGTTGCGACCCCCGCTGCGAAGAATGAACGTCGAGAATTTGATGAATCTCTCATGCATGGAAATCTACCCGAGCACGGACCTGAAAGGCAAAATCAATTGCCTACATCTTACCCTGTAAGCCGCACCCTGCCACCCTGAACCCGTGCACCACACC
>DIHT01000081.1 GCA_002420305.1 Akkermansiaceae bacterium UBA5689
CTCGACAGGAAGCCCTTGAAGGGCTTTCTTCAAGGCCTCATCACGAGGATTTAATTCAAGCCCCCCCTCCGTTGAACCGGCGCCCTCAAGGTCAACGTCTGAAACAGGTGGAGCCGCCGTCGCGTCTACTCCAGGAACAGGTGCTCCCTCGATGCCTCTCTCGTAGTTCCGCTGCGCGATCAGAATGGACAGAACTAACGCAATCAGCAGGAACGCAGTTCCGAAATAGGCCGTCCCCTTCTGGAGCACATCGGTGGTCTTCGCCCCGAACATTTGATCTGTCATGCCCGATCCGAAAGCCGCACCCAGACCTTCCTGCTTAGGGCGCTGCATGAGAACCACCAGAATGAGCAGGGCGCTCACCACCACAAAAGCAACGAGCAAAAGGTTGATCAGGATATTCATGAGAACCGAAAAATGAGGGGCGGGACTATGGTTGCGCTTTCCCAGCTTGTAAAGCAAGTTCGGACTCCTGTCCTTTTCATCCATTAAAATACTAACAATCAACTGGTTGCAACTCCTCCGACGCCGTCCACAGTAAGGCCCCAGAGCAGGCAGATCGTAGGTTTTTCAGCAGACCTCCCAATGAAGACGGCGTCATGAGGCCCTGCCCTGTTAGAACGAGCCCTCAGCACGGGCTCGAGAACTTACTCCATCAGGGGTAGACTATGTGAAACATTTATTTTTAGTGACTATCAGGGTTCTGTATATAGCCCCCTGATCCAGCGAAGGTGTTCTTTCCACTCAAAACAAAACAACCGACGGAATCCTCCCTCCCGCAAGTGGTGCGCAGGGCCTCTTGCCTCCGCTGTAGAACAGAGGTCGCGGAATCCGCAAAAGCCTGCGGGACCTGCGGATTCAGCCTTTCGCTCTGCGAGGCCATATTCCCCTTCGAGGCACCTCCTCTTTCCCTCGTCATAGACCCCTCCCGGGTAGTTCCCCCCGGAATAGAAAAACACCTTGCGCGCCCTTATAAGGCCCTGCGCAAACGCATTCCTCAGGTCGACATCTGCTTTTGCTTCGTTCAGTTACAGCATGGTTACTCGGTCGAGGAATTTGCCTTCTGGCTCTTCAACACCGCGCCGGGTGCAGACCAATCACGAGCATGGAACTTGCTCGTCACTGTTGACCTCCTATCAGGGCAGCTAAGCCTTACCTCTGGCTACGCCTTGGAGCCCTTCCTCGTCCCTGAGTCGTGGGAGGCCTCCCTTCAGGAACTCGCCGCCTGCCTGGGAGACGGCCAATGGAACGAGGGACTGGCCGGGTTCCTTCGTGATAGCCGGGATCTCCTTTCCTCCGCCTGCTACGTCGCCCGGAGGCATGCCCAAGCCCACCAGGACGCCCAATCCGAAGCCCCCAGAATATCGGAAGGTTCCCAGTATGTAACCTCTCCTGTGCGGCCCTCTTGCATACCCCCGGAGCAAAAGGAACATCATCAACCTACAAAAGAGCCCATTACCACTGGACCCTGACCTGATGCTCAAACTCCTCCCGATCATATGGGCTCTTCTCCTCCCGGGAATGGCAAAAAGCCAGGGCGTCGAATTCCCTGCTCCTCCAGATGGACAGGTGTTCGACCCTACTGGCTGGCTGGGTGCGGACCGTATTATTCGCTTGGAGAATGAGCTCAGTCGCTATCAGAAAAATCATCAGGTCGACGTATTCGTTGTCCTGTGGAGCAGAAGCCTCCCCCCCCGCACTACTTTGGAAGAGTTGGCCGTGCGCCTCGGAGAAACGTGGTCCCGGCAGCCTCTCTGGGCGGTCGTTCTGCACCTCCCTGAGTCCCTTCGCCGGCCTGTAGTAGTCAGCCGGAATACTTCCGGTCGGCTCCCTGGGGAACAATTCATCGATGACGCGCGCCAGAGCGCGGTATCCCGGGGAATGAAAGAGCCACATACGCGGGCCCGGATAGAATCTCTTGCCCTTGAAACAGGCGAGGAGCTGATCTTCTGTAAGAACCGGGCGCTCCTTGAACAGACTACATCAACTACTGGCGATTCCAAGACTCTACCCCAAGGCGAACAACTCCATCGACCCCTGCTTCCTCCGGCCATGGTTCTAATTTTTCTAGCCCTCCTACTGATCGTCATTCTACGCCGTTTCCGTCAGCGATCCGCATCCCTGACGTTTCCAGCAAGAACGTGGCGCCGTCGACTCAACGCCAGCTGGGGTGGGGCCAATCAGATTACTGTTTCTATCCCTCCAAGGTCTCCATGAAAGCTTTTGGCTTTAACTCCCTTTTGTCGGGTTTCCTGCTGGGAGGAACCCTGATGATATATGTTGGCTGCGAGGAGAAGAGCGCGTCTAACGAGCAGGAAGCGGTTCCTTTCCAGACAATTGTGGCTGGGGAGATTCCTTACTTCAGCCCCCTGCCGGGTGAAGTCTGGAAATACAGAGTTGAAAAAGCAATTCCCCTTGGGTTTCCCCTCTCTCCAGCAGATGCCCGCCGCCACACCAAATCTACCGACGCCGCCCAACTCATCACCTTTGAGCAAACGCGCAGATGCAATGGAAAGCGGAAATTCCAGAGCATTACGCCAGCATTGACTACCATCGCCATTCTAGAAGAGGGCAAGCTACTCGGCGAAGAGCTCTACGAAATTCAAATGGACGGGTTTCTCAGCTGGGGCTGGATCCCCGATGACCTGAAAGCCGGGGAGGCACAGTTGCTTAACAAAGGAGTCCCCCTCGCCAAGGCGTCCATGCGTCCGGGAGAAAGCTGGGAAAGCAACGGACGGGAACCAGGAACCCCCTTTCTCTTTAAAGTCATCGAAAGAGAAGATCTTACCGTTCCCGCAGGAACTTTTCGATCTACTCGAATCCAGATTACTCACAAAAGCAGCTCCTACAACCCTGTGACGGGAGAAGAGGAGGCTACCTCTCTCAAGCGGAGCTTATGGCTCGCGAGAGACGTCGGCATCCTCAAGGAGGAAACCGTCTATTACACTGGCAGCGCCGTCACGGTGAAACAAACTTCCGAATTGGTGAAATGGGTGTTGCCCGAACATCGCAATTCCGAGGTAGCCGTACCTGCCAATCCATGACAGGGAGCCCCCACTGCTATTGCGGCCACGCTTTCAGGGGGCCATGGTTGCCAGATCCAATCCGAAAAGACTCCTTCACCCCGCCACTAGCCACTAGCCACTAGCTCGGAGAATATTGTTATCCTCATCAAGGACCAGCTTTCTGGCCTCAACTGGCTTCTCACATAAGCTAAATGCCATAATGGTTACCAATTCTCCTCGGCCGATCAAATGGGCTGCTCCTCCATTTACGATAATCTTGCCGGTGCCCCGCGGACCCACCTGCACGTAAGTTTCCAACCGCGCTCCAGTCGTAATCGATGCCACCAAAACCTTCTCCCCGGAAACCAATCTAGCCTCCTCTACCAAGTCAGCAGGAATTTCAATACTTCCCTCATACTCCACGGAAGCCTCAGAAACCACCGCACGGTGGAGCTTGGATGTCAAAAGCTGCCTCAGCATTGCTGGAAGGAAACTGGCTCTGCCTCTAAGGTCAAGACACGAAAATCCGCGTGCATCCAAACTCTTTTTGCAGCACCCTGCTATAACAACTCCCGATCATGCCTTTTCGTATTCTCCTGATTCTGGCCTTCGTGTTCCCGGGGCTCCTCCTCGCAGAGGACGCCCAGGGCCCTGCGCCTCCGTCAAAGCAAGTCCTGATGAAGGCCCTCCAATGGATGCAATCCAGCATCCCGGAGCGGAGGCAAGCGGCCTACCGCAGCGTACACTTGCTCGGCAAGGAGGCCGTTCCGGCATTCAGAAAGGCTCTTCAAAAGGCGAGACAATACCACGAACGGAGGCTCGCTGACGTTCTGAGCGGGAGAAACCAGAAAGGCAATCCCTACGAGGAGCTCGTCACCGTAGTCGATGAACTGCGCGAGACGCGCACCCGGGTCTATCCGCTCATGATGAAGGACTGGCAGAAAGACCGGCAGGAAATCGACAAACTCCGCGCAGAGTGGGAGAATCTTGATCGGCTCTATCAACGAGCCTCCAAGCTCTCTAATACGGACACTACAGCGATCGATAAGCAAATCGACGGCATCACTGATGCCTTGGTTGAGATTCACGACCAGCTTGCCCGCTTTGAAGGCCAAACCAAGGAAGAGGCCCGTGCGATTAGCGACAAAGAGCGCCGGAGATCTGCACTCGAGGAGAGTTTTGATGGCAGTAGCTACATGAAAGCCGCGGAAGTTCTCGGCACCATGCGCGCAGAAATAGCCACCCTGACATCGGCCAACAAGCACAACGAGGGATCAAGCTGGGCAAGTGCACCGCAGAAAAATTTCGCTCGGATGATCAGTTATGAACGGGCAGTCCTCGGCCTGCGTCCCCTCAAGCTTGAGGAAAAGCTGAGTAACTCTGCCACCGGGCATTCGGGCGATATGGCGCGGCTGGGGTTCTTTTCGCATACCTCCCCGGTCCCGGGCAAAAAGAGCTTTTCCGACCGGGCAAGAAAAGCGGGCTTTCGCGGTGGGCCTTCGGGCGAGTGTATCGCCGCTGGACAAGGAAGCTTTTCCTCGGCCTACGAATCCTGGTTCTACTCGGATGGACACCGGCATATTATGCTGGCAAAGGGTCCTTCTATTCTGGGTTTCGGCGTTGTTTCCAAGCATTGGACCCTCGTCACCGGCAGAATGTAGTTCTGCGGGATCAGGCTCAGTCCTCTCCAATCTCCACCGCTAGCAAGCAAACGTCATCGTCAAAGCGCTGGCTCTCCGTAAAGGCAAGAACCCGATCCAGTACGCGGTCGAGAAGTTGGTCTACTCCCGAGCATTCCTCCTCCGAAACCGCCTGAACGAGCCTATTCTGAAGGAAAGCTTCCCCATCCTGATTCTCCACTTCGATAATCCCGTCGGTGAAGAGCATGAGCTGCTTTAACATGCTTAATTTGAGAGTTTGAGACTCATAGGTTGCGTCCGGGAAGAGACCCAAGGCGGTTCCCTTCCCCCGCCCCCCCATTGGCAGCACACCCGCTTCTCCCTCAGAACTGCGCATTATAGGAGCCGGATGTCCAGCGCTCGCATACCGTAACTCTCCATTTTCGAGATCAATCACAGCGAGAAATGCCGTAGCGAACATGGTCATCTCCGCCTCAGTCAGAATAGCAGAAAGTCCGCTGTTAAGCTGGCCAAGAAACTCACCAGGATCCTCCGCAAGATGGTGAATACGTTCTGCGAGACCCCGTAGCATGGAAACAATGAGCGCCGACCGCACCCCATGTCCCATGACGTCGCATATGAATAAACCCGCGCAGTGCTCTCCAATCGGAAATACCTCAAAAAAATCTCCCGCTAAGCCCGAGATCGGTATGTAGCGATGACCAAATTTCAGTCTACCTCTGCCAGCCCCAGCTGGAACCGTTGGATAGTCGTGAGGCAGGAGCGCCTGCTGGACTTCCCGCGCCAGTGCTAGTTCTTCCTCCATCTCGTCGTTGCGCCGCTGCAATGCGGCGGCCGCCTCTGCAAGCGACTGCTGGGTTCGAACAAGTTCGGTAACATCACTGGAGACTCCAAACGTCCCAATAATCGCCCCTATCCGGTCAATCAGAGGCATTTTTGTAGTCAACACCCATGCCTCCCCTCCCGCTGCTGTGGTCTCCTTTTCGACGTAACCGAGAATCGGCTCCCCGCTCTCCAAGATCTTTCGCTCATCACGGAGCGCTTCGTTAGCATGATCCTCGCTGAAAAGGTCTTGATCACTTTTCCCCACCACATCCTCAGGACTTCCGAAGCCGTTCCATTTGGCCATCGATTTGTTTACCAACTTGAACTTCGATTCCCGGTCCTTGAAATAGATATTCAGGGGAACGTTATCAATGAGCAGCCTCATGAGATGACGCTCCTCAAGGAGCTCCTGCTCTACGAGCTTCCGTGGCGTAATATTAATCATCGACCCCGCCACCCGAATTGCATGCCCCTCGGCATCACGCACGACCACACCGCGTATGCGGAACCAATTCCATTCGCCCGATCCATTAGCCACCCGAATTCGCGGCTCCATGGCGAGCAGGTCCTCTCCTCCTATCTTAAGAATAGCCTCGATTCTGGTCACAAAAAGATCCCTGTCAGCTTCGTGGACCAACTCTACAGCGCGGAAGAGGTTGGGCATCTCCTCCCGCCGCCGACCGAAAAAACGAAGAATACGTCCAGAATAGTGGATCTCATCTGAGACGAGGTTCCAGTCCCATATGCCCTCGTTGGACGCCCGCAGGGCCAACTCGAGTCGATCATCACTCCGATAGGGCATTTTCCAGTATTCAATCGCAATCTTGCGCTGGGCTCAACATCTTGTTCCGGCCGATTCCCCGGACCGCAACCGCACCACATGGTGCCCGGTCCATCATCCTGATGAGGGATGCCACGGCGGCTAATTTGCACTGTTCCCGACCGCCGCTATGAGTTATAGAAGTGCAGCACCATGAAACGCAAATCCATTGAGGCCACCGCGAAGTACTTCATCTGGGGAATCTTCGGGATTTTTATCTTTGTGCTATTCAAGGTCCTCCAGATGATGGGCTTCTTCGCCTAGGCCTCAACCTTGGGCCGAATTCGCACGCCGAGTTACCCCCGCTCGACACTCAGTGAGACTCGAATTCTCTGTGACCCGCTCCGGTTCTCGCCATGCTTGGAGCCAGTCAAAGAATCAGCCGGAAGGCGAAACCACCCGTGATTGGGTTTATTTTTCTCGTTAATGCATAAACTCACCAGCAGTCGTTCTGTCCGGGCCCTGCGACTAGGCGCCCTGTGTCTTTTGCTACTTTGCCTAGTCCTCACCACTTCAATTGCGCTGGTCTTATCCGCGCTTTACATGGATCTGCCCGACCGGGCTCGACTCGGGCTCTACGGACTTCTCACCAGTTTTTGCATCTTCCTACTCTACAAGTTTTTTGCTCACTCCGCTTATTGCCCCCTTTGTCGAGGCCCGGTCCTCCGGGGGTCGCGTGCCCAGCGCAACCGACATGCGGGACGTACTTTCTGGAGCTACCGGCTCCGAATTGCCCGGGATATTCTCCTCACGAACACCTTCAACTGTTCCTACTGCGGAGAGAGAACACACTGTGTGGTCAAGCCACGACCCCGGGAAAAGGCTCCTCCCCCAAAAGCCTGAAGATCCACTGAGGGCCTCGATGGTGACAGCTCTCCCCTCGGGCAGGGGACCCTTTACCAGTCCACGGCAATCTCCTGCTCTAATCCAGAGCCGTCGTCAAACTTGATGTGTCCATGTTCCCGCCCATACTCGTGCAAGCATTTGGTGACCTTTACATCATAGGCACAATATTCCGCGATGCGCATTAATGGCTCATTGCTGCCTGTAGTTTTATGCTCGCGCCACCATTTTAATGCATCCACGCCAACCGCAGTCTTGCCGGTTCCCAAAGTAGACGCCGCAACGTGTCCAAGGCCAACCCGCCGCCCGATTATCTCCTTGAGATCAGCCATCAGATCCAAGTTAAACGTTCGAGAACCAAGGTCCAATATGGTGTAGCCTTCAAGCACTCCATAGTCGAAGTGGAGGTGGTTGTAACCCACCACTAGGTCGGCCTTGGTCAAAAGCTGGACCAAGTCCTCCAATTCGTCCTCCGGGTAGAGCCGGTATTCTCTGGATTCTGTGCAGAAGGAACACCCCACGGAAACTCCCATCTGACTGAGGTTTGTTGACCCTCCAACGTCGTTGAAGCTGCGCTGCGTTTCCAAATCAAAATAGACCGTGCCGGGCATCTGCTGTCGAGTATCCGTATTCTCTTACGAAGAGTCAACGAACCTCGCCCGCCCGCTGCATCACCTCTTCCCTAATTTCCTCGAAACGAGTATCGAGGGCTGGCCGCAGGACGACAAAAAGAAGCGAAATGACTGTCAGAAATAGAAGAGAAAACCGTAACACGGCACTCACTTGAGGGTTTTGGGCGACAACCCTTGTGGTCGTCATCGTATCCCACGGAGCTTCTTTGCGACGAAGAAGATACCAGAGGCAGTACACGTGACAAATGCCCGTCAAGATAGGGCTCACCATCAGGCCCAACCCAACGATGAATGCCCGGAGAGACCGAACCAGCGCGGCCTGTATACTGAGATGCTTGCCGTCCGCACTACTTACTCGGATTCCCAGAAGATATTTGCCCGGGGTTGTTGCCAGCTTATGGAGCATGGCCACCTCAAGCAGCAGGCAGGGAAGAAAGTAGAGATACAGGAATGGCCCAAGGGCCATCGGGACAAAGTCCTGACCTGCCAGCCGGAATAGAAAGAAAAAGAAGAGAAGGTAGAGCGATATATCAAACCAGCGAGCAAAGAACCTGAGAAAAGGGTAGGGCTCAACCGGAAGCGGTGGCGGGAGAGCGACGGACACATCCTCATCCGAGATCTCAAAGGCTGACCGGAAGACATCCATCTCCCGCAACTTCACCCACCCATCCTGATCTTTGTGCCAAGCGAGCTCGTCGCCAGACAGATCTCCTTCCTCAATCCGCCCTCTTACGAGGTATGTCTCAAAGGGCCCCCTTTTCCCATCCCCTTCGGCGATCCAAATTTCCATCAAGCAGTAACCTAGTAATTTCGAAGGCAGCGCGCAGGGTCACGCCGGGATGTTAAAAAGGCGGGAATCAGAGCTGCGATAACACAGAGAATTGAGGCCCCGATGCCAACGGTAGCGACTTCCTGCATGTTGACATGAGCAGGGAGCCCATCAATGCCGTGAAATTCGGCAGGGAAAACGTCAAACCCAACCCTCTTGAGCGTCTGGTATATCGGATCACGGAAACGCACCACAAGAAGGCCCAGTCCAACTCCAAGCAGCGCCCCCATTAAACCCACGATCGACCCCTGGAAAGTGAACACTCGAATGACTTGGAAGGGCGTCGCTCCCAAGGCCTTCATGACCCCGATCTCCTGCTTCTTCATGATGGTGATGGTGAAAATCACCGCCATGATACAGAATGCGGAAACCAGAACGATGAAAGAGAGCGCAAAATACATCATCATCCGCTCACGAGCGATGAGCTCAACCCATGCGCGGTTCTGGTCCTGCCAGCTGCGCACAGACCACGAGGGGCCCAACTCCTGTTCAAGCCGGGCCTGAACCTCCTCAAGCTGATAGGGGTCAGTAACCCGAACCCCGAGGGACTCTACCCCTCCCTCCATATTCTTCAGTTCCTGTCCCGTGGCAAGGGGTACGAAGACCGCGGGATGCATCACATGCTGACTCGTCCGGAAGATCCCTACCACCTCAAGCTCCCGTGGCAGGGCAACTTCCCTCAAACCGCGCAACAATCTCCCGTCCTCTACCTCGCGGTCCATTTGGGCGAGAAGATCCAACTGGTCCAATATCTTCTGCAATGATCCTGCCTCCAGGACAAATGTGGCGCTCTCCTCATCTCGGGCTCCTTCCTGAAGGATAATAAGAACCGTGGTCAGGATCTCTTGCTCGCTGGGTCGTATTTTTCCGTCTCGAAGCTTGTCAATGGCATCATACAGCCCCGCCAGAAACTCCCAATCAAACACTTCTTTGTCTTCCTTCGAAACCATCTCCTGAGCGAGGTCCCTGCGAGCCTGATCAATTAGGCTGGCATGCTCTTTTGCCACCAGCTGGCGATCTGTAATTTTCCACGAATTCGCCATCTGCTGCAGGTTACGAGCAGAGTGAAGTAAGATCCTGTCTCCCACCGATATGTCGAAATTTTTTGCGGTCGATTCCGCAACCACAGCCCTTTCATCAAGGCCCACATCCGCCGTGCCACCATCAAGGATGAGCTCTCCCAAAGCTGCCATCTGTTGCTCATTGGAGGTGTCGATCGCCCGAAACTCTATTGGGGCAAATCGATCCGACTTTTCAAGAATCGTAAAATCTCTGAGCTGGGCATAGGATTCTGTCACTTCCGCAATTCCTTCCACACGCGCCTGCAGATTGCCCCACTCCCGGATCAGAAGTGGCGTTCTTGCAAGAGAAACGATGTCTTCGGAAGGAATGGCTATCGGATCCTCGAAGCCCGGCTCGAGCCGCAGCGAGATCCCCGAAGGGCTCCTTCCTGCCAGGGTTCCCGTAACCATGCCCCCATCACTCGTTGTGACAATTACTCCTTCCTTCCTCAGCTCTATGTGCGGCGAAAACCCCAACAGTCGGCTTTTCACTTCTCTTTCAAACCCTGCCATCACAGCCAGCACCACAATGAGCACCATTACCCCTACCGCCACACCCAGAAGACATACCAGGGTGATAAGCGAGAAGTAGGTCCGCTTCGGGTTGAGATAGCGGAGCGCGAGGGTCAGGCTGAAAGACTGCAAACCGATACCGGTTACTACTGCTGGTCCTCCAGCGTAGCAAGAGGCAATCTGTTCCAGCCGAGGCTTCTCTTCCATTCAGGCCCGTAAATATGCTCACCGCGCGATTCTGTCCTTGCCTCCCCGGCCCCACTTTCCACTACTTACTTAATGATCAAGTTTCTTCATACCCGGATCCGGGTCTCTGATCCTGAAGCTTCAATTTCCTTCTACCAACAGCTGGGCTTCGAACTGGGAGAAAGGAAAGACTCTCCTCAGGGAAATAAGCTGGCATTCCTTCACCTGCCCGGGAACGAGCACTTTCTTGAGCTGACTTACTCACCGGGGTTTAAAGTCCAGTTTCCTGAAGACCTGATGCATACGTGTGTGGGGGTTCCGGACATTATTGAGTATTGCGAGGCCCTCGAAGCTGGGGGCATCGAAATCTGGCCGGGCCAGTGGAGAGAAAAGTTCGCAGCGGGTGAGCGCAAGATGGCCTTCGTCACTGACCCCGACGGATATGAGGTCGAGATTCTGGAGAATTAGGCGAGATCCCCTCAGGAGTCCTCCCTTATCTCTTTCACCTCTTTTCTCAGACGCGGAGACTCTTCCAACTCTGGGTCACGTGCCAACACTTCCTCGGCTAGCTGCCTTGCCTCTCTCACCAGCCCTCCGTCAGCCAGAAACTCCACAAAGCGCAGGTCGCTCATTCCGCTCTGTGCCGTCCCCAGCACCTCACCAGGACCCCGCAGAGTAAGGTCCTCCTCCGCTATTTTGAAACCGTCCGTGGTATTCTCCAGGACCTGCAACTTCCTCTTTCCTTCTTCATTCTTTCCATCTGTAACCAGGATACAGTAGCTCTGGTAGGGGCCCCGCCCAATACGTCCCCGTAACTGGTGGAGCTGCGCTAGGCCAAAACGCTCCGCGTTGTAGATCACCATCACATTCGCATTGGGAACGTCCACACCGACCTCCACAACGGTTGTAGCCACAAGGACCTGAATTTCATTATCCCGAAAACGAGACATTACCTCTTCCTTTTCCTCGGGCTTCATTTTCCCATGAAGCAGGCCGACCTCATAGTCTCGCAGGCGCTTCGCCCACTTCTCTATCTCGCCCTTGGCTGAACTCGCCCGCACTGCGTCACTTTCCTCAACAAGCGGATAAACAATGTATCCCTGCCTGCCGGAACTCAGCTGATCCCGGAGAAACTTCGTCACATCGCTCACTTTGGGCTTCTGCCGCATACCGGTAATGATTTTTCCCCGGCCGGCAGGGAGCTCGTCCAGAATCGAGACATCCAAATCTCCATACATGGTCAGAGTCAGCGTCCTCGGGATCGGGGTCGCTGTCATGACAAGGACATCCGGGATCAGCCCCTGCTGAATGAGCCTGCTTCGCTGGGTCACCCCGAATTTGTGCTGCTCGTCGATGACAACCAGGCCCAGATCTTTGAAATCCACATTATCGTAGAGAAGCGCATGGGTGCCAATCACGATCTGTGGCTCTCCCTCGAGGTCGAGATGGTCGCTCTCTTTCCTCGAACCGGTAACAAGGGCGACTCGAATCCCCAGCGGAGAGAGCCACTTACGAAATGTCAGATAATGCTGCTCCGCCAGAATCTGGGTAGGCGCCATGAGAGCTGACTGACTGTCTGACTCCACAACGAGTATCATGGCACACATCGCTACGAAGGTCTTTCCCGATCCCACATCTCCCTGTAAGAGCCGGTTCATGGGGCGCTCACTACGGAGATCTGCCGTGATTTCATGAACGCTCCGCTTCTGGGCATCTGTCAGATCAAAGGGCAGGCTTTCATGAAAGGAGCGCAGAAGCTCGGTCTTCCGACCTTGGATTCTCCCCGGCTGCGAACGAAACCGTTGCCGCCGCCACAGCACCCTTAACTGAAGCAGAAAGAACTCCTCCAAGGCAAACTTTCGTCTGGCTATGCGAGCCTTTTCCAATTCCCCAGGGAAGTGAACATCTCGCAACATCTCTCCCCGAGAGCAATCGCCAAAGACGGGACTGGGCTCCTCTTCCCATTCAAAGTCGAGACGACCCAGAACCTCATGGAGCAACTCCCGAAGTCGCCGAGCTGGAATCCCTGATATATTTCGGTAAATCGGAACGATCCTTTCAAGATGAATCGAAGAGCCTCCCTCATCCTGAACCACCTCAAATTCTGGATGGTCTATGACCATACGTGATCCTTGCTCCTTGGGTTTGCCATAAATGACAACCTCATGCCCCACCGCCACCATTCGGTGCAGGTAAGGCATGTTGAACCACCGGCAAGTGAGCCTGCTGGTGGAAAGCAGGCTGTCGCCGGATCCCTCAACGACAATCTCATAAAATTGACGGCGGCCCCCAAATCTTCTTTTCGCTGAATCCACCACCATTCCCCGCAGACACACTGCCTCTCCCGGGACGTGCACAGGAAAGGTATCAAAACAACGCCGGTCTTCATATCGTCGGGGAAACCAGTTCAAAAGGTCTTTCACCACATGGACATTCGCTCCCCCGAGAGCCTCCACCTCCTTGGGATCGACAAGCTCGCAGGAGGACAGCGCGAGGTCTGGATTCCACTCGTTCATTTTCTCTCCTCGCCTTTCTTTGTCCGAGGCAGAGGCACATTCGCGCCCCGGCAGCAGCTCGTCTTCATTCGGCCCGGCGGATATCTTTCACGCTCATTTGCAGGGAGAGTCGACCCCGGAAAAAATTGCGATCTATGGTAAACGCTACATCCCACGGAGGGTCGGGCAGCTCCCGTCCACCAGCTCCAAAAAACATCGCATCCCGTTCCACAATTCCCTGGCGGAGCGCAAGTCGAAGATGCTTATTCTTCAAGTGGCGCGGTGAATCCGTAAGCCACACGTCGCGAGACATGAAAACCGGCTGGGGGTTGCCTGAGCCAAAGGGTTGCAGGAGCTCATAGCTGGCAAGAAATTCCAGCGACAGCTCCTCAAATGGAACCTCTGCATCGATATGCAGCCGCGGGCGCCGGCTTTCTGCGGTGGTGGTCTCCAGCACGTAATTCCCAAACGCCTCCCGAAATTCGTCCAGCCTGTCTTCGTGTAGACTGATCCCCGCAGCCATATGGTGTCCACCTCCTGCCTCGAGAAGCACTCTGCAGGCGTCAATCGCATCCACAAGCGAAACCCCTTCAATACTACGGCCACTCCCTTTGCCAAACCCATCCTCCCCGAAAGCAATCACAAACGAAGGCTTATGGTAGGTCCGCATCAGCTTGGAGGCGACAATCCCGACTACCCCAGGATGCCATTGTCGGGATCCCACTACGATCACCGGGGCCCCATTACTAGCTGATCCCTCCTCAAGCAGCTCAAGAGCTTCTTCATGCATCTGCTGCTCGTGCTTCTGGCGACGCCGATTGTGCTCGTCCAGCTGTTCGGCCATCGAGGCCGCCACCTCTTCACAATCAGTCATCAAGGCTTTCAGGGCATCTTCAGGAGCATCCATTCGGCCCGCCGCATTAATCCGAGGACCGATTCGGAATCCAACGTCACTACTGCTAGCGTATCCGCTGACACCACTGACCTCCATCAACGCATTCAGCCCCAGATTGACAGTCTGTGGGAGCCGCCGCAGCCCGTGACGAACCAGCATACGGTTCTCATCAACCAACGGCACAATGTCCGCCACTGTCGCCACCGCTACAAGATCCAGGATATCCTTCAGGTCTACTCCCTCGATCCGCCGAGTCTTGAGAAGTGCGTGCGCAAGCTTGAAAACAACTCCTGCCGAGCAGAGATATCCGTAATCATCTCCCAGCTTGGGATTGACCACCGCAACCGCGGGAGGCCGCCCCCCAGGGCCGGTTTCATGATGGTCCACTACGATCACGTCGATGCCTTCCGCTGCCAACCTCTGTATCTGCTCCCCGGAAGCAGTTCCGCAATCCACCGTGATCAGGAGTGAAGGCCTCGGCTTGGAGCCTAGGCAACGTTCCACCGCAGGATCACTAAGCCCGTATCCTTCCTCTCCACGAATAGGGATAAACGGCTGAACCTTCAGCCCGTATTCTGAAAGAAGGCCAGAAAGAATCGTCACGGACGTGATCCCGTCTACATCGTAGTCTCCAAAAACGCATACAGGCTCGCCGCTGTCCACAGCCTGTAGAATCCTCCTGACAGCTAGATCCATAT
This sequence comes from Akkermansiaceae bacterium UBA5689, assembly GCA_002420305.1. Taxonomy (GTDB): domain Bacteria; phylum Verrucomicrobiota; class Verrucomicrobiia; order Verrucomicrobiales; family Akkermansiaceae; genus Roseibacillus_B. The sequence continues at coordinate 14,443 of DIHT01000081.1, forward strand.
CGGGAAGCTCAAAGGGGTCACGCAAATCGCTAAGCCGCGGACGGAGAAATGGCTCCAGCTGTGCGGCATCCGTAAAACCACGCTGGGCGAGCAGAACACGCAAAATGAACGGCAGGCCATGCCTCTCTGCAGCATCAGGGCTGACCCCCTCAGGCACTTCTGCTACGATCCATTCCGTTTCCTGCATCTTCCAGCCTCAGCGTTGTTCTTTGGGGAACGTAGGGCGCACCCGTGACCGGCTCAAGAACCTATGGGATCCAGCAGAAGCCTCTCCTCCGCCCAATCCGCCACAGGCTTCTCTCTTGGCTCGACGAGATGCCCTATGAAACGATCCCAGACATCCTGTCCATCGATAATTTCTACCTCAATCCGTAAAAAATAAATCTCCACGTCCAGCTCACTTGGCTCGAGAAAGCGCACTGCGTCCTTCTCCGTGGTGACAATCAACTCGATGTCTCGCTCAACACAGCGAGTCATAAAGCGGTCGATTTCGTCCTGCCGGAATTGGTGGTGATCCGAAAAGATCCGATGGAACTCTACCGTCGCGCCCAGCGTTTCCAGCAAATTCTCAAAGCTCTCTGGCACCGCGATTCCACTGATTGCCGCAACGTATTTCCCCTGAAGCTCCTCCAAAGGAAGCCGACCCTCTCCAAAAACCTTCTCAAGGTATTTCGGCGCATGTGTCGTCTGCATTACCTCCGCAACAGGATTATAGCTTCTCAGGGAAGAAAGAAGACTCTCCTCTGTCAGCCCATTGCACTTTGTAATCATGATGTGGCTCGCACGGCAGAGGTTTCGAGGAGGCTCTCGTAATGTCCCCCGAGGAAGAAGGGCGCGAGCTGACGTCCCAAAAGGTGCGTTCTGGTCAATGAGGACGAGATCAAACTCATGATCGAGGGCCAAGTATTGCAACCCGTCATCCAGAACGAGAATATCTGCCTCCATTTCCTTCACGGCGAAGCGTCCTGCCTTAACCCGGTTCTTGTCTACTACGACCTGCACACCCTGCAGGTTCTTTGCCAGCATGTAAGGTTCATCCCCCGCGTAAACTGCCTCCAGCAGCAACTCTTCGCCATCGCTGACAATCTTTGGCAGTGCCTCGCATTCTGGGACGCCAAGATCACCCCACTGCTGGGGCTCATCCAGCTTACGACTTTTATATCCCCTGCTTAGGATAGCGACTTTACGACCTCGCTCCCTGAGCGAGCGAGCCAGAAGCTCAACCACCGGAGTTTTACCAGTCCCCCCGACCGTAAGGTTTCCCACACTTACCACGCGGGTGCCTAACTGGGCCTGCTGCTTCCAGCGCTTCCGGTGGATTAACAGCCGAAACTGAACGATCATTCCAAATACATGGGAGAGCCCCCTGAAGAGCAGCCGTGTGATCGCGGCGCCCAAGCCTCGAGCTCGTCCGAAAATGACATCGGACGCCCACTTTTCCATGTCTTCCCCGACCTGACCCACGCTTGTAACATAACGGACCATTAAGGGACTGTGAAAGGGGGAAAGACGGAATATTAATCTCTTCCTCGTTTCCCCCCTTGCGGCCCTCCTGCCGGTGACTACGCTCGCCCCATGCCTCGTCCAGATGGTCGTGCTCCCGATCAACTCCGCCCTGTTTCCTTCGTTCCCAATGTTGCGCCGCATGCCTCAGGCTCGGTATTAGTCAATTTTGGAGACACTCGTGTCATCTGCGCTGCCACTATTCAGGAGGACGTCCCGCGCTGGATGAAAGCACAGGCTGTTCCGGGAGGGTGGCTTACCGCTGAATACAGTATGCTTCCCTATTCAACTCATGACCGCAAATCCCGCGACATCAGCCGCGGCAAACTTGATGGGCGCTCCTCGGAAATCCAACGCTTGATCGGCCGCGCCCTCCGGGCCGTAACGGACTTGAAAAAACTCGGGGCCAGAACCGTGTGGGTGGATTGTGACGTCCTTCAGGCAGACGGAGGTACCCGAACAGCGTCTATAACCGGCGGATGTGTTGCCGTCGCTATCGCCTTAAATCGCCTTATTGGAACCGGGGGACTGACCGAATTTCCGCTGACTCAGCTAGTGGCGGCGGTCAGCGCGGGAGTCTGTGACGGCCTCCCAGTGCTCGATCTAAACTATCCTGAGGACAGAGATGCTTCGGTGGACTTTAATGTCGTAATGACGGAAGACGGAAATTTTGTGGAGCTTCAGGGAAGCGGCGAGGAGAGCGTCTTTACCTCCAGCGAAATGCAGGAGATGCTTACACTTTCCCAGAAAGGCATCGAAGATCTGGTAGGTTTGCAGCGCGAGGCGATCCTCGCCGCGGGGCAGACGCACGGAGACTCTCTACCCGATTTAGGTAGCGCCTGAGCTTTTCCCCTTGTGACGGAACGGCAGAAAGTTAGTATTTGGGCACTTGCTTGGAGTGCTCTCCTACAGGTAAGATTGGCCAGCGTTACCGCGCAGGGCCTATTAAAAAAACACTAAACCCGGATTACACATGAACATTGCAACAAGCAGCAGACGAAAGGGCTTTACCCTAGTGGAGCTTCTAGTCGTTATCGCGATTATCGTAGCACTCGCCGCACTCGCCACACCGCAGATCTTCAAGGCCCTGAAACGCGCCGCCCTTGCGGAGGCCATCAGCAATTCAAAGCAGGTGAAGCTGGCTCTCGATTCGTTCGCCACAGATTTTGACGGTCAGTATCCTAGCGAGGATACTGCCGAATATCTTTCCGAAGGCGGAACCGGGACCACTTACTCCAATGATTATTTCAGGCAGATGTTCCTCTCTGGAGACACAGAGTCCGAGACGATTTTCTGGGTGAAGAATTCTGCTGTAGCCAAGAAAGCCGCGCCAGATGACAAGGTCAAGGAGGGGGGCCGGATCCAGCCTGCCGAAGTTCTTCAGGAAGGTGATGCTCACTGGGCCTATATCACAGACCAGACGAACTTAGACACTGGTAGCCGACCGATTATTCTCGATGGTTACAAGAATGGCACTTCCGAGTGGGATCCGACCACGTGGGATAACAAAGTGGTTGTCGTCAGGATCGACGGGGCTGCCAAGGCGATGCGCATGCGCGCGACCGATCTCAAGGTGCTGGATGGATCTAAAAACGACATCCTTTCTGCCCAGGCTGATGCATGGGATGGGGAGAGCCCATCGGATCTCCTCAAGCAGCCGCAACCCGGGAATTAATTAAAAAGGAAGTTACCGTTTTTCAGCGAGGCCGGCGTTTCCACGCCGGCCTTGTTTTTTCTTAGCGAAGTCGGTCCACGGCCTGGTCACAGCCCCCGCTCAAGAACGTCGAAAAAAACTTCAATATGGGATTTTTCCCGTTCTCGAAGGCCCTTACGGTATTCCCTTAGTCCGTCTCTCCGTTTTACCGCCTCTAGAGCGGCAAGGACCTCTTGACGCGCCTCCGGGAATGTTCGCTCATTTGGCTCCCTCTTCTCAAGCACCTCCACGAGGTGCCAGCCCATTGCGGTCTGGACCAGCACAGGATTACCGGGTTCCAGCATAAAGAGGATATTCCGAAGCCCCTCGGGAAGGCGGGCAGGTTGTAACCAACCCAAATCACCCCCGCTCATGCTTGTTTTTTTATCGTGGCTGAGCCGCCGGGCTAACTCATCAAATTCAGCCCCTCGCGATAGCTCAATCTGCGCTCCCTCCAACACTTTCGGAACTTCCTCGAGCTTTTCCCCCGTCAGGCCTGCAGATGAGCGAAAAATATGCCTGGCTCGCACTCGTTCAGGATGAGCCAGTCGTTCCTTATTTTCCTCAAACCAGACCTCTGCCTCTTGCTCTCCCACCGTGACATCTATCATACTCGCTAGGTATTTTTCCTGCTGAATCCGTGCCGCAATCCGAAAATGTAGCTCCTTTTCGCTCCACCCCATTTCCTCCAAGGAGGCGAGGTAAGCCTGCTCACTGGGAAAACGCGCAGTAAACAGTGAAAGCTCAACATCAATCTCCTCATCCGTTACCGGAACCTCGGATTGACTGAACCGTACCTTGAGCCGGAGAAGATGCAGATCAATCAAGTCGTTCAGGGCCGCACGCCGGAGAAGGAGTCTGTCCTCTCGCGGGAGACCTTCCGCCTTTCGTCCTGACCGCCACAAGTTCTCTTCAACCCGGCGATCCACCTGAGTAAGCAGAATCGGCTGATAATGAATCCGAGCGACCACTCCTGCGTCCTTGGCAGCCTCGACAACTTCAACACTATCAGGAGCTCTGCGTGCTAATGAACGCCGCAACGGCCCACCAATAATAAAGAGATCCGTCACCAGATACAGAATCACGACAACATAAAGCACTGCCCGGGCGAGGGCGCCCTTGTCCACCATTGACCGTTCGGAGGCAGTTGCAGGGTCGGGCACAGCGCCTATTCTGCTCAGACCCCGGCTGGTTGCCGAGCGTAAATCCAGAAGTAGTCCATCAACGGACAATCACCTTGGCCCCCGGCCGAATCATGGTCGGAAAACGCACAGCGTCCCAGTTAGCAAGTCGAATGCACCCTGCGCTGAGGGATCTCCCTATAGTCCGCGGACTTGCCGTACCGTGGATACCTATTCCGGACTTTGTGAGTCCCGACCATAATATGCCCACAGGCAAATTCGGGCCAGGAGGAATCTGCAGCACTTTGCTGCGATCCTTGTTGCGAACACCGGTATCGAGAAGCTGCTTGTCATAGTACCAGCTTGGCAGCTCCAGGCAGTTTGCGATAGCCCACTCTCCATGGTGAGTTTGCTCCAGCCTGCCCGGTGTAATCGGAAACATCGCGATTAATTTTTGTGGCTCAAAATTTTCATTTTTCTCTGCGACTACTACTGCGGCACCCGGCGCGCCCGGAGAGGCCCCTCTCTCGTAGATAAAGAGATTACGCCCAATTGTATCAATCACCACTGTTCGGGCACTGAGCGTCAGGTCCTCTCCATGGGACCGCCCTTCCTTCAGACCCTCGATCAGGAATGGAGAAACATTCGGCACCAGCAGAGCCTTTCGGGGAGCTATCCCGTTAGCAACGGCTGCTCCATTTAATTCGATCAGAAAACTTTCGGAGGTGTGATACCGCTCCGCCATGAACTCAAGATAACTACGATATGACATTCGCTCTTCCTCTGCTTGATCCGCATATTCAAGTGGGAGATCCGGGTTGACCCAATCCGCGGCGAAATCAGGAACAATCGCAATCGCGTATGTCTCGCCCAGCATTCGATTTGCCTCTTCGCGAAGAACCTCCCAGGCATCGGGGTCGCGCCCTATGCTTCGATTGTAGGAGTGCACGGCCTTGGTAGTGAACTTACCGGGCCTTCCGTCGATAAAACCCGGACCGAACCGTTTCTCATCAAGATAGATCTGAAGTCGCACATTGGGGGCAACAGCATTGGCCTTTTCAACCCGAGCTTTGGCAGCAGCCAGATCTTTTTCATCGACCGCTTCCGCCTCTACGACAATCACGGCCTTCCCCGCGGCCTTCCCTTCAACACGAGGCGAGGGCGCCGACGCATCCGGACTACTCCGGTCCGATGGAAGATCCTGCCGATTTGCGGGAAGGCTTCGTTCCTCCGCTGGAAGCGGCGAAACCAAAGCCCCCAAGAGGAGCGAAGGCACCCAAAGAAGCCGCCAGCAAGGGATCGCGCTTTGCGTCATTTTCATCAAGATATTTTGAATGTCGCTATCGCCATAGTAATTGAATCGGCCCGCTTTGCCAAGTCCACTGAACGGCAAACTCTATGGGTAAGTCCTCGCCATCCGAGCCTGTCGAATCCCTTTTCCAAGTCCCGAAACCTCGCACCACACATCAATTGCTACGTGAATGAAGGAAATTTATCCCCATCGATAACTAAGCTGGAGCGATCTCGCGGTCGCCTTCCAGGCGGCCTTCCAATTCCCTGCTGACGAGGACCTCAACAATCACATCATTCCCCTCATATGTTGTTTCCAACACCTTGGCCTCAGCGTGGAGAAGAGACACCAGGTCGCCCCGGTGTTGCGGTATTCGGTAGCGCCTGCGAGATACCGCCCGAGACAGGTAATCGACAAACTTGTGATGTAAGGCATCCATGCCCTCGCCGCTCCGGGCTGAAATGGAGACCGCTTCAGGAAACTGGGACTGCAAGGCCCTGAGTCGCTGGGGATCATCCACCAGGTCGATCTTATTGAGGACAGTTAGCACCGGTTTGTCTGCGGCACCCAGCTCTGTCATCACCTCCAAGGTTGTATCACAAAGGCGTTCCAGCTCGGGCTCGCCGGCATCGAGAACATGCACAAGAAAATCGGCAAGGACCGCTTCCTCCAAAGTGGCTTTGAAGGACTCGACAAGGCGATGCGGCAAATTCCTCACGAATCCCACCGTGTCGGTCACCAGCAGGTCGCGGCCATCCGGAAGTTCCACTCTTCTGGTAGTGGGATCCAGGGTCGCAAAAAGCATGTCCGCCTCAAGGACCTCTGAACCGGAGAGAAGATTAAGCAGGGTAGACTTTCCCGCATTGGTATAACCAACAATGGCGGCATGAGGTGCTTCTGCCTTCTGCCGCTCCTTGCGCTGAGTAGCCCGTTGTTTTCTCACTGCAGCAAGGTCCGCCTTGATTCTGTCAATCCGCTTTCGCGCCATACGACGATCAACCTCAATCTGCTGCTCCCCCATCCCGCGAGCGGCTGCGGACCCTCCTGAACCACCACCTCCCTCACGGTCGAGGTGACCCCACATGCGGGCCATGCGTGGTAGAGCGTATTCCATTCTGGCCAACTCAACCTGTAACCGCGCCTCTCTTGTCTGAGCCCTCCGCGCGAAGATATCGAGGATGATCTCCTCCCGATCAATAACGGTCATATCAGCCACTTCTTCCCACTCCCGCTGCTGATTGGGTGCCAGCTGATTATCAAATACGATGCAATCACAACCAAGTTCCCGGGCTTGAGCGGCAACTTCCTCCGCCTTTCCCTTGCCACAGAGAAATTTCTTCTGAGTTTGCCGGGCCCTGACGAGTTGATCACCCACAACCCCTATTCCGAGCGTGCCGACCAGCTCGGCCAGTTCGTTCAATAGGCTCCGTGACTCCTCCTCTTCGCGCTTATCGAAACAAATGCGAACGAGGAGAGCCCTCTCGACCATCTGCGGTCTATCACGCACCTCAAACACAACCCGAAAAGCATACGTCTTCGAGCAATCTAATCACGCCAAAAGACCCCAGCAGATGCCAGACCGCATCCGTCCACCCCTGCTGCAGGAAATGGGCCTACCCTTCCCCGCGCCAGCAAGGATCTTGCCTCCACAGGGCAATATGGGGCTCGATAGCCCCTTTCGTGGAACCTCCTGACACATTCAGGGGCTACTTGTGACTTGCCCGGAGGCATATTTCAGAGCAGGTTCCCCGTCCCCGCTACGGGTGGGACCAAATGGGAAAGACTCTCTACCAAAAAGTCTGGGATGCTCACACCGTGGGCACTCTGAGCGATGGCCGCACACAGCTTTTCATCGGCACGCACCTTATTCATGAGGTGACCAGTCCGCAGGCCTTCGGTATGATCAGGGAGCTAGGGCTAACGGTGAAATACCCCCATCGAACCTTTGCGACCATCGACCACATCGTCCCCACCATCAACCAAGACGCCCCAGCCGACCCCCTCGCTGCGGAAATGATGGCCGCCCTGCGGGAAAACGCCGACGACTTTGGAGTCACCTACTTTGACTTGGCGTCAGGAAAACAGGGAGTCGTACATGTAGTGGGGCCCGAGCAGGGAATTACCCAACCGGGATCAACGATTGCCTGCGGAGACTCCCACACCGCTACCCATGGTGCTTTCGGCGCTATCGCATTCGGCATTGGGACCACCAACGTGAGAGACGTCCTCGCTACCCAGACCATGGCGATGGAAAGCCTCAAGGTCCGCCTGATCAAAGTGGATGGCGAGTTGAAGCCCGGGGTATATGCCAAAGATGTCGCCTTGGACATCATTCGCCGGCTCGGAGCCAATGGCGGCATCGGATACGCCTACGAATACGGCGGATCGACTTTCAAGAATTTCTCGATGGAGGAGCGGATGACAGTCTGCAACATGTCTATTGAAGGTGGAGCCCGCTGTGGATATGTGAATCCCGACGACACTACCTTCGATTTTCTGAAAGGGCGCCCCTATGCTCCAGGAGATGCGGAATGGGACAATGCTGTGAGTCGCTGGAGGGCCTTCGCCTCGGATTCTGATGCCCACTACGACGATATCGTCCAGATCGATGCGGCTGAGATTGAGCCAACCGTGACCTGGGGGGTCTCCCCAGATCAGGGAATCAGCATTAGCGAGACAATCCCAGACCCTGCGGAAGCCCCAACCGAAGTTCTTCGTAATAGTTATCAGGAGGCCTTGGATTATATGAAGCTACCCGGGGGCACTCCGATCAAGGGCGTCCCAATCGACGTCGCCTTCATTGGGTCATGCACCAACGGTCGCCTGTCTGATTTTCGCGAAGCAGCCCGCTTCCTCCAAGGGCACACCGTAGCCTCCGGAGTACAAGCAATCGCGGTTCCGGGATCGCAGATCACAGCAATCCAGTGCGAAAAGGAAGGCTTGGACAAGATCTTCGAGGATGCTGGGTTTGAATGGCGCGCGGCCGGGTGCTCGATGTGCTTGGCCATGAATCCAGACAAACTGGTCGGGGATCAGGTTTGCGCTTCCTCCTCAAATAGAAATTTCAAGGGCAGACAGGGATCTCCCTTGGGTAGAACCATTCTTATGTCGCCAGTGATGGTTTGCGCCGCGGCAGTGAGAGGAGTGGTTTCAGATGCCCGCGAGGTATTCGAGGTTGGCGAATTTGACATTGCAGTTACCTGAGCTTTTTCATCACCCCAACACACACTAAAGAGCACGTGGCCCTCGCGAAAATCACCTCCGTCTCCGGAACCGCCGTCCATGTCCCGGGCGCGGATATCGACACCGACCGCATCATCCCTGCCCGCTTCATGAAGTGCGTCACCTTTAATGGCCTCGGCGAGTTCGCTTTCTACGATGTCCGCTTCGACCCCACCTCCGGGGAGCGGACCGACCACCCACTCAACGAAGAGCGCTTCAACGGTGCCAATATCCTTCTTGCTGGCGTGAACTTTGGCTGTGGCTCCTCCCGCGAGCACGCCCCACAATCGCTGAACAAATATGGTTTCGAGTCCATCATCGCCGAGTCCTTTGCTGAGATCTTCTTCGGTAACTCAACTACCCTCGGCATGCCCTGCGTTACGCTCACTGCCGACCAGATCAACCACCTCCGCGAGGCCGTCGAAGCGGACCCCACCACCGAGATCACCGTCGACGTCGATAAGCTTGAGGTTCGTTCCTCCGCCGGCCATACGTTCGATTGCGCCATTCCCGACTCCGCCCGTGATGCTCTTATCAACGGGCGCTGGGACCCCATCCAAGAGCTCCTCGACAACGAGGAGAAAACTTCAGGCGTAGGAGAGGCTTTACCCTACGTCTAGCTGACCGGCCTCCCCTCAAGGATCCCCAGAATCCGACACGCTGCTGCCCGCCGCATCCTGCGGCATTCCCTCCTCGAGTCCTTTCTCGATCAGCTCTCTGGGAGCAGCAAGAAGCTCTCCTTCTACATCTAATACATCCGATAGGCCGGCGGCCTCACGATGGGCTTTCTCCGAATGAGCAAGCTCGAGGGTGAGCCGGGCCACGGATTCCCGTGATGCCTCCCCCTCGGAGCGCACCTTTGCGATCTGCCTCCTCAGGTTTTCGACCTCCCGGCAGGCCTTATCCAAGTCGTGCTGAACCAGCATACGGGACTCAGCCATTGCAGCCTTTTGCGCGTGCAAGGCCTCAACGCCCTTCTGGACCTGTCGCAGCTTCACAAGCGCCCTTTCCTCTCTTTCTCCAGCTCGCACGAGATCTTTCTTCAGTAATTCCACGTCTACGAGCGCCTTCACCTGCCCGGCTTTTGAAAGTCGCAAATCGTCCCTGAGCTGGGCTGAACCGCCTGCCCCTGAGCTCAGAGCCAAGACCTTGGCTGTCATTTTCCTCTGTTGGCTAGCAGCGGCCCTTCTCTCTTCCTCCCTACTCTCAAAGAGAGTCGTAATCTCCTTTTCCAACCGTTCCCCATGCGCCCGCGCGGCCACCAACTGCTCCCGAAGATTAGCTCGTTCAATCGGATCAGTGAGCTCCTGTCGCACACGGACCAGATCTTCTCTCAAGGCGTGAAACTCCGCCTTGAAGCCGGCCATCTCAACAGCCACTTCATCCGGTCTGGAAGCTGGTTTCATTCTTTGCTCTGCACGCGCTTTCCAGACCTCTCCCTCCTGCAACGCTTGCTCCTTCTCTTTTTGCAGCTTCCTAATCTCCATCAGCATCCTGTGATTCGCCATGGTCAGGGCGCTAACTTCCCCACGGGCTTCGTCTCGCTCCTCTGCAACTGCCTCCATGGCCCGTCGGGCCTCATGTAACCTTGCTCCCGCCCCCCGAAGATCTTGCTTGAGATCCTGCACCTCGGATTTTGATTCCTGCTCCTTGGACCACGGATCGAACCCGACAAGCACAAGCGGCGCATCCTCCACGCTAGAAATTTTAATCAGGGAGTTGAGGGTCTCGTTGCCCTCGACTCCTTCTGCGAGGACCGTGTGGGCAAGGATGATCAGTGCGGATGCAACAGAGAGGCTCTTCATGGCAGAGGGGATAGTGACCAGAAAGTCGACGGACCGTTTACCGTTCGTGGGCAAATCTGAAAAGAACTTAATAAGGATGTCTTAAATAAATTCCCTTCCTAGCCCCTCACTCCGTCGTTCTCTCTTTCTTTCAACGAGCTGAGCCTATTCACGAAAATGATCCCATCCGCCCGACAGTCCTTCCGTGCCATCAGAGGACAGCGCGCCAACGGGAGTAAGCTTGAGGCCTGGAAATCTCTCCGGCCACTCAGCAAGCAACCTCTGCGAGCTCCGTTCCGAAATCGCGAAGAGCAGTTCGTAGTCTTCTCCATCCCGCAGGGCCTCCTCCGCTGTTACTCCGCGAGATCGGGGGAGAGCCTCTTCCTTCAGACGGAAACCACACCCACTTGCCGAAGCAAGACGAGGAAGGTCCATGGCCAGGCCGTCGGAAAGGTCCATCATCGCGTGGATCCTGAAGCTTCGTGACAACCAATCTGCCTCCTCGAGCCGCGGCATGAAGCTCAGATGCCGCCCCCTCTGCGATCCACCAAGCTTTCCCGTCACAAAGAGAAGGTCACCGGGGCGGCCCCCACTCCGCAAGATAACCTGTGAGCGCCTCGCACTTCCAGTGCCTGCCACCGAGATCATCACTGGAGACCCTTCCGGAAGAGAGGATGTTTCTCCCCCTACTACAGAGCAATCAAAGGTTCGCGCACATTTGTTCATCCCGCGGTAGACTTCCTCGATCCAGCGCATCTGGCAATCGGAAGGCAGAGCCAAGGTCACCATCAGGTGCCGGGGCCACCCCCCCATCGCAGCAAAGTCGCTCAGAGTGCGCGCCACGGCCTTCCAGCCTATTTTCCGGGGAGGTGCATCCGGAAGAAAGTGCACTCCACAAATAACGCAGTCCGTCTTCAGGAGCTCCACCTGCCCCCGGCCAGAACCCTCTACAACAGCACAGTCGTCTCCTGGGCCTGTAAGGGTCCCCGGACCTGCTTCAAGAAGAGCGGTCAGCCGGGAAACCACGGCATCTTCACCATAGTGGGATAAATCCGGCATTTTTTTCGATCTCTTCGATCCACTCGGGATTGAATTTTAAGAGTGTCTGGACCGCAACCGTCGCCGCATTAAAGCAAAAGTGAATGGCGATTGGAGCCCAGAGAGAACCTGTGTATTCATAAGACAGCGCGAGGATAATGCCGAGAACAGTCAGAGGCAAAAGCGCAACGAGATTCATGTGCACCGCCCCAAAGAGCAACCCCGATAGAATCACTGCCAGCGGTAGTCCCGCCATCCGCTTCACCATCGTGTAGATGTAGCCCCGGAACACCACCTCCTCAGCCAGGGGCGCCGCAATACAAGCTACCACCCCCATAAGGATGAAAACCAATGGGTCCGTTGTTTCCTGCAAAAGCTTAACACCTTCCTGTATACCGTCTCCCTCAATGAACTGCCCCAGCCACTCATTGTACCCCACGAGGTCGAGCACTGCCATGAAGGTCCACATCACGAGCACCACGGCCGGCGCATAAACCACCTTCCACCAGGTAGCCCGCCAGCGTAAGCCAAACGCCTCAACCAGATTCACCCTGCGGAAGAGCACCAAGAAGACGAATGCGATCTGAAGAAACTGAAGCAAAAAATTAAAAATAAGCCCAAAGACAAGGCTCTCCGCTCCAACCGGTTCCGCGTCCACCGCCTCAAACCTCGAGAGTTGAA
>DIHT01000078.1 GCA_002420305.1 Akkermansiaceae bacterium UBA5689
GGGGACCCGCTGCCCTCCCTCCCATGTGGTTCCCTTTCCTTCGCGGAGCGGATGAGCGCTTCCAGCGTGGTTTCCGTAGCTTAACCAAGGCCCGTTGTCGCTGGTGAACAAGACCAGGGTATCGTCTGCCAGATCGAATCTTTTCAGGGCTGAGAGAATCTGGCCGACAGACCAGTCAATCTCCATAATGACATCTCCATAAAGTCCCTGTTCAGATTTACCCTTGAATTTTTCTGAGACAAAGAGAGGAACGTGAGGCATGGAGTGGGCCACGTAGAGAAAGAAGGGTTTAGTCCTGTTACGGGCAATGAAGTCTACTGCCTTTTCAGTATAAGAGGTCGTGAGGCCAACCTGATCCTCGGGCGAGACCTCTTTGTTAATGATCTCGTTGCCCTCAATCATAGGGAGGTGAGGCCAGCGCTTGAGTCGCTTTTCCATTGAGAGATGACGGACACCGGGATGGTAGGGCCACATGTCATTGGAGAAGGGCAATCCATAATATTCATCGAAACCATGTTGGAGAGGCAGAAACTTCCTGAGGTGGCCCAAGTGCCACTTTCCAAAAAGAGCAGTGGAGTAACCACGGTCCTTGAGCATCTCAGAGATAAGAATCTCGCCGTCGGCGATGCCCCCCCGCGAGCTCGGACCTGGGGCTCCGAGCATGTTAATACGATTCGGGTAGCAGCCGGTAAGTAGTCCGGCTCGTGAGGCGCCACACACTGCCTGAGGGACATACCAGTTGGTAAAGCGCAGCCCCTCGTCCGCCATCCGGTCGAGATGAGGTGTCGAGAACCCCTTCGCGCCGAACTTTCCTACATCAGCATAACCCTGATCATCAGTCATGATGATGATGATATTGGGTGCCTGAATGGATCCTTTGTTTCCTTCTGCAGAGGTAGCGACTGGCGCAAAAGTGATAATAAGCGTTAGAAGGAGGAGGTGTACGGTATTCATGATGCTGCAAAGTGCCCCATGGTCGGGTCTTTAGGATAGGAAATGGAAAGCGAACAATCTGGAGATAGGAAGCGAGAAATGATCGAGTCAGGTGTAGCGGTCCTTTCAAGAGCGGATTCCGGTTGGCTGGATCTTCGCGGATGATGCTGTGCGCCACACCCTGAACCTCGGAGAACGGAAGATCTGGGCTACCCCTCATCCTGACTTGCCGCCGCCGGACCAGAAGCCTGGGAAGAAGCCCCCACCGAAGAAAAAGCCGACGGAGGATATTCTCGACTGAACGGGCCTCGTTCTGCTGATTACTACCAGCTGTAGGCGGTGAGACCTTTGAGGTCCCGGATATAAACTTCGTTCCCGCACACAACGAGATGAGCCCAGGTTGCTCGGCCGCTTACCTCGATCTTGCCGGCGGGCTTGAAGCCTTCCGGGCTGGCGTTGATGAGAAGAAGGTATCCTCGGCTGTCTAATGCGAGGATCTGCTTTCCGTTTGCTACCATCGACCAGTAATCACCAAATACCTCCCCGGTGGACCAGAGGACTTCCTTTTTCACCGGATCGATACAGTGGAAACGCTTGTCGCGTCCATGCATGTAAATCAGGCCATCAACGACGACTGGCGAGGACATGTATCCTTCAACCTTATGCTGCCACAGGGAGGAGATGTCCTGCTTGTTCCCCTTTGTTTCGACTCCATACCAGAAGGTGCCACCACCATAGGTAGAGGTGAACACCTTGTCGTCGATAACGGTAGGAGTAAGGATGTTCATTCCCCGGAAGGCTTTGACCGGAGTCTTCCAGATGACTTTTCCATCATGCGGGGCGATTCCCGCGAGTTCCATGCGAGTTTGCACCACAATCTGGTCGCGCTTTCCGATCCGAGCGCGAACCGGTGATGAAAATGCGGAGCCGAACATTGCTCTCTCATCGGAGAGGGACTTCCACATCGTTTCTCCGTTGTCCTTGCGGATCTTGCGAAGGGCGCTGCCGACTTGGACGTAAATGCTGTCCTTGTCCAGTAGGGGAGAGCAGACAAAGCCGAACTGAGGTTTTGTTGTTTTTTCCTTCTTGGGAAAGTCGACGCTCCATTTTTCTTTCCCGGTTGTGATGTCCAGAGCGACAAGGACGTCCAGCATTCCGCCAATGTAAATGTTCTTGCCGTCCGCCGCTGGAGAACTTCGTACCCAGCTGCCGTTTTTGGCAGCAAAAAATGGAACCTTCATGGATCCTGCCCATGAGCTTTCCCAGAGCTGTTTTCCGGAATCACGATCGAAGGCCCGGACGATTTCGTTCTTTTTGGACTTGGTCTCGACGGTAATCACTCGATTGCCCGAGACGATGGGAGAAGAGTATCCCTCGGCGAGGCCGACCGACCATTTCTTCTTGAGATTACCCTCTGTCAGTTTGCCGGGCCAAGCCTTGGCAGACTCATGAATCTGACTATCGCGGGTTGGGCCTCTCCACTGAAGCCAGTCGGGTCGCGCGGCGTACACCGAAGTGCCCATCAGCGTTGTGGTAAGAAGGGTCGAAATAATACGGTTCATGGCTAGCGAGTGTTTTGGGGATCGATGGACCCGGAAAGACTCTACGGGTCGGTTGCAAAGTGCCTACTTTCGAGAGAGGGTCAATGTTTGTCTCAGATTTTGGCTGGCTGCAGTTCCTAAGGCAATCAATGCATCTCTACAGCGCAGGAACCTAGTCCTCCGGTGAAATAGTTGAACTGGACGTTGGGGTGGTCTGCGAGCAGGGACATGGGAACGGCAGAATCGGCGATTCCATTGGATATCATGAAAGCGGTAAGGCGCTGGCCGAGAGGATTGTCGTGGGTTCCGGCCTGCCAGATGGAAACCTTCTCGGCCTGCCAAGTTTCGACGGGACCTACAGTAACTGCTTGATTGGGCACCATCGTGATATTTCCACCGCCAGAAGTGCGGGCATTCTGGGCGAGCGTTACAGGATGTAGATCAACTACCCGTGTTGTCAGCTTGCGGTATTCTTCCGCCGGGGGAGGAGAGTCCAGATATTGTCCTTCACGCCGAGGGGGGTCGTTGAAGGCCCAGTGCTTGATGTCACCCTGTCCTCCCTGCATGATTGCGCATCGTATAGTTCCATTCCAGGAATCGATGTAGCGCCGGGTATCCGCAGCAGGAAAGTGAAGGTTGCTCTCGGGAAAACCGCTCTTGATGTGGTTGAAACACAGTTTGCGGTCAGCCCTTTCGAAGGAAAGAGGATGATTCAGGGGGACTTCCTTTCCATCCTCTCCTATCCACTCGTCCATGCCCCAGAAGTGAGCATTAGAAACGTCAATTTCCAGTTCATTGACAAGTCGGGCTACAAGCGGGAGTTGCTCAGTCGGTCCGATGGGGCCACAGATACCTACCGGATTGTCGGCGGTGGCCTGTCTCCATGCCTCGATGTATTCGAGCGCCTCAGCCAGGTAGAAATCCTCGAGAGAGTCGTAAAATGTGACCGTAAACCCAGGACGAGAAAGTTGGAGGAGATCTGCCGGAGTCAGTTTAGCGGCATCTCGAATGATGGATGGGTCCAAGGTGGTGTAATCCCACCAGGACGAAGAAATTTTTGATTGAGGACGCATTGTTCAGGGAGAGGCCTGGAAGAGGATGGTTAGGGCCCGTTTTGTTCGCGCATGAAATACTTCTCCGCGAGAATCGTGCTCAATGGGTCCTCGTCGCGAGCAGAGAAACCAAGATGAAGATGGCGGCGCCAGCCCTCGGCTTGTCGGAAACGTCCCGATAGTCGGCCAACCTTGAGGGAGATTTCATCTAGGACCTTGAGGTAGGAATCGGCTCCCTGAGACTTGTCAAGCCAGTCTCGTTGGGAGGCATGGGCCGCAAGTGCTTCGCGCTGGGTCGCAAAGACGGAACTGGTATCAACAAAGGATTCCACAGGCGCGGGGATGCGAAGGGGGTCGCAGAGGCCGTGGGGGATGGAGTGATAGATAAATACGTCTTCCGGGTAGATGTCATCGGAAGGGGGAGTAGTCACAAAATTGGGCATCCCATGCGTAAATCCCGCCGTGACTGCCAGACGACAGGTATTCGTGTGATCTTCCATATAGTCATGTGGAGGATGGGTCAGGATTATGGAGGGTTTTACCTTCCGCACTACCCCTGCTACCAGACGCAGGGTGGGCAGATCATAAAAGATCTCAAGGTCATCACAGATAGGATGATGAAAATGAGCTCCTAGGATGCTGGCAGCGGACTGCGCCTCGGCTAGTCGGACTCTACGTGTTTCCTCTGCGCCCATTTCGACCGAACCGCAGTTACCGGTTGATAGATTAAAGTAGTGGGTCTCGAACCCTGCCTGTTTCAACAGAAGCAGCGTCCCCGCACCGAAATATTCAATGTCGTCGGGGTGGGCAAAGATGGCAAGAGCAGTGCTTCGCACGGGTGAATAGGGAAAGGTTAAGGTGTCAACCCTTTCATGACCTAGAGCCTTACCGGGCTGCCGGTGGCCGCACTCTGATCAGCGGCAAAGATAACCCGGAAGGTTTGAAGGGCGTCATCATAACTGGTCAGGGGCATGGACTCATCTCTGTCGAGCACATCAAAAAAGGATTGGAACTGGTCTTGATATGGATGATCGGCAACATCGCCGGAATCTGCGAGAGCAATGGGCAGTTTGGTCCAAGCCTTGTCGCGTAGGTGGAGCTTGGAAGAAAAGATCTTGTCGTCAAGAATGCTGCCCTCACTACCACAGAGATGAGTGTGAAAATAATAGGGCATCATGCAGTCAATGAGGCTGGCACACTTGCCCACAGCCCCGTTGCGGAACTTCAGGATGGTAGTTGTTGTGGTGGGGTATTCGTAACTACTGAAGACCGCATTGGAAGACTGTGTATTATACGCCATCACTTCCTCGACCTCTGATCCCATACAGAGAAGCAGGGCGTCGAGAGCATGACATCCGGCAGAGAGCAGTGAGCTCCCTCCATTCTCTTTTGTGGTGTTCCAGCGATATTGTCCGTACCAAGGGCCGATGCCATGGTAATAGTCAATTTCGCCATAATGGATGTCTCCAATAAGTCCCTCCTCAATGATGGATTTGATGGTGGTGAACTGAGAGATAAACCTTAGCTCGAAACAGACGCAGCTTAGAGTGTGATTGGACTCAAAAGCTTTCTGGATCTCCTCGGCATCCTCGAGATTCAGCGTAACGGGCTTCTCAAGAATAACATGCTTTCCTGCATTTGCAGCGGCGATTGCCTGAGTCTTGTGTTGGCTTGGGTAAGAGGTAATATCGATCACATCAATAGATGCGTCGGCAAGCATCTCATCCAGATTGTCGTAAACTTTGATTTTGCCTCCATGGGTTGATGACAGTTCCGACGGATCAAGGTTGCGGGTGGAGAACACCGCGGTGACGTTTCCTTGTGAAGTGTTGTTGAGAGCGTCAATGTGGGCAGCAGCAGCCCACCCATAGCCGATTACACCAACGTTGTAATTTCTGCTCATAGGGGACAGGGTCTCCGTTTGTCCCGACAGTGAAAGCAATTTATCTACGAGACGGTAGTAATGGCCGAATAGAATGCTGTCTTATTCCTGACATCCAAGAATTCGTAAGAAACAAGGAAATGCAGATGGAGAAGGCCTCCAACGCAAGGTCGTCAAAGGGCGGAACTTTGGATTAGAGAGCTGACGCGTCCTCCTATGGGCGTGATTTCCGGTGAGACAGCAAGGCCTCGAGCTCGTCCTTGACCTTGCGGACGGCATAAAACCGCCTCTGGGCCTTGCCGATTATGAGAGCACTCTCTGAGATTCTGCGGGCATCGGGAATCCATTCTTCTTCCCGGGAATCCTTCAGTTGTTCCATGAGAAGAGCCCGACTGCGTTCAAAGCCGATCATGAGTTGCTCAGATTCCTTGCTCCAGATTTCTGCGTTGTAGTGTGCGGAGGAGAGGCGAGCCTCGTTGCCAAACTGTTTGGCCTTTTCCAGTTGTGCTCGATAGTTGGAGTCCAGCTGGTTGATGGATTTGTGCACGAGATCGAGCTCATTGAGGAGGAGTTCGATTTTTTCCATGATAGAGAAAACCTGAGGGTTGGGGACAAGGTGCTCGTCATTTAACGTAGCCAGGGCACGGCAGGCTTGTGCGAACGGCTCATCATATTTCTGGTTCCATGTTGTCACGGATACAGCGCTTTCTCCCCAGATCATTTCTAGCTTCTTATTAAAATTTTTGCGCGCTTTCGGAGCGAGATAGTAAAAGTGGCTGTTGTTGTGTGTGATCATGTCGCTGGTGAGGACCTTCCCATCAGGGACACCGAAAATATTGCGCTGGCGGTCCGAGGGAAGTTCGTCCTCTGTTAGGAGGGAGCGCTTTCCGCTGTAGTGATCCCAGAAATATTGTGAGTAGGCGATCAGGGCGATAAGTGTGGTCTGCGCCTGCCGTTGCTTATCTCCCGGATTGGCAACAATCCGGAACCCCCGCTCAACCGCGGACCGTATAGCTGGAAGCTTTAGTGCGACGAAAAATTCAGAGTCGGAAGTATCGCCTGAATTTGGATCCACAGAGTTCAGCAGAAGCTCGGTCGCTTGTGCTTTCACATTGAGATTACGAAGCGTCTCTTGGGCGTCCTTGAGGTGTTGCTCGTGCTCTCGCTCAAGATTTCCTACAAATTTCCCCCGGGTGGAGAGGACTTCATTCCATGCCGCCTTTCCTCTTTCGGCGAGGCCTTCAAGATCGGCGTATGCTGCCTTAAGGGTAGATATGGTTACCGCAGGATCGTGGGGAAGTTGCCGAAGCTCTCGCAGGGCTACTTGAATTCTTCCGGCTTTCGACCGGTGTTGCTTGTAGCGGGCTTTTTCCTTGATGAGGCTTTTTCGGATTTCGGGGCGCTCCTCCGGATTGAGTTCCGGGTCCCCAAGGAATTCTTCATACCCTGCGATGAGAAGTTGAGCCTCCTCCGCTTCGGAAAGCGCCTGAGTCTTCTTTTGATTGAGAGCCTCGAGGAGTTGCTTCTCATGCACCTTTGGGGTGTCTTCCGCCAATCCACTTGTGGGGATAAGGAACAGAAAAGCAGTAACTGTCACGCTGAGGGCGGGGGAGTGAAGAAAAATACGTGTGATCATGATTGGTGTTCCGGGTTGGATTGCCTTGAAGAGTCTAAATTTGACCAGGTCTGGTGAAAGAGTGGGTAGCGTATGTAACAGGATACGTAGGAGGATGCCGAGTCATTTCGCCAAAGTGAATAAAGGAGGATCAGACTGCCCTTTTCTACGTCGATAACCTGTTCAAGGCGCAGGTTCGACGATGAGGTAATATGCCCCTAGCTGGTCGCCGGTAGACGCTGTGAAGAAAGGAGACAGGCGGTGTGATCCAGCGGTGAGTGTTGCGGTGAGCTTTACGTGGCTCTCTGAATCTCCCACGGGTGCAGAGGCAATGTCCTTGCCGTCGATACGAAGGGTCACCTTCTCAAAGTCGAAGGCTTTTCCGGGGATGGTGCTAAAGGCCTTGCTCGAGCCGGGAACGTTGGGGAGGGCGGGAACGCCTGCGTTGATCGGAATATTTGCTTCGGCAGGCCAGCGGCGCATCTCGAAGGAATATTTCCCTGTCTTGAGGACTTTAACCGCCCAGTGGCCACGATGCTTTCCCTCCTGAGCCCCGGATCCTCTGCGGATGTGACCCTGATTCCAAGGTGGGTTCTGCTCTTGGATCCAGTCGTGGGAGGTCAGTGAGACGCGCGGATGCTCCTGATGCCCAAGGTATATTTCAGTGGTTTGGGAAAACGTCGGCTCCAGTTCGGCCCACCAGTCGTTATAAAAGGCACGCATCTTTTTGACCTGCTCGGGGTTGTCCGCGGAAAGATCCTTTTTTTGGCCGGGGTCATTATCGATGTGATAGAGCTCATTGCCATTTACCAGTCGCCATTGCTCGGACATCACGGATGACTTTCGCCACTTGATGGGATCCCTGACCCGCTGCGAATCTGTGATCAGAAATCGATCCGGCCAGTCCTTGTGATCACCTTCCTTGAGTAGCTTGCTGATCGAAATTCCATCGAATTTGAGGGCAGGGGGAATCTTACTGGCTCCACAAAGATCAAGGAGAGTCGGAACAATATCGACAAAGGATGTGAGGGTGTTGACGGATTGTTTCTTGTTGAGGTTGCCAGCGGGCCAGTGGACGAGGAATGGAACCCGGTGCCCCCCATCATACTCGCTTCCCTTGGAGCCCTTCATTCCGGCATTAAATATGTTTCTGCCGAGAGTCGTCCCGTTATCGGTGGTGAAGATGAAGATGGTGTTGTTGGTTATTTTCAGTTCTTCAAGAGCACGCCGGGTCCGGCCGACGTTATCATCAATATTCGAGATCATCCCGTAGTAAGCCTGCTCTGCCTTACTGCGTCCCGGGTAGAGATCCATGTATTTCTGAGGACAATGCAGGGGCCCGTGTGGGGCGTTTGTCGAGATGTAGGCGAAGAAGGGCTTTTCCTCGCGGACGGAGTCCCGGATGAATTGAATGCCGTAGTCGAAGAAGACGTCACTGCAGAATCCCCTGGCGGAGACGATCTTGCCGTTATGCCAGTAGCGGCCATCAAAATAATTGTTATTCCAGAGATCCGGGGTTTGCCCCACTCCTCCTCCTCCATGGCGATAGACCTCCGTGAAACCCCGATCCTCTGGACGGTAGGGGAAGTTATCCCCAAGATGCCATTTGCCGAACATTCCGGTATGGTACCCATTATCTTTGAGGAGCTGGCCAAGCGTAATTTCATTTTCCCGCAACATGGACCGACCGTTCACTGTGTGCCAGACCCCGGTACGGTTGGTCCAGTGTCCGGTAAGCAAGCCACAACGGGTAGGAGAGCAGGTAGGGGCTACGTGGTAGTCATCTAATGCGACCGCCTCGGTATGTAACTTATCCAGATGGGGGGTTTTTACCCATGGATGACCATTGCAGCCGAGATCGCCATATCCCTGATCGTCAGTGATGATGAGGACAACATTGGGTTGCCGTGCTATACAGGATTGAACCCAGAGCGATGACCACAGAAAGAGAAGCAGGAGGAGGGAACGCATTAGTGCAGAAATAGTAAGCGAGAGAAGATTTTGCAATAGCCACTTCCAGTCCGGGGGCTAGAATGTGCGGGTTATCCGTTTTTCTCCTTATGAAAACCACATTGATTCAAGCGCCCATTGCCTTTTTGTTAATCACTTTTGTTGCCGGAATCCCTGTTGTCGCGGATGATCATCTGGGAGCCTGGCCCCCTGAGGGGTTCTCTGCTCTCTTTAACGGCAAGGATCTGAAGGGATGGTGGGGAATTGGAACTGAGGATCCAGCTAAATGGATGGCGCTTAGTCCGGAAAAGCTCGCCGAAAAGAAAGCCAAGAGCTTGCTGGATATTCGAAAGCACTGGAGTGTAGAGAATGAGGAGTTGGTCAACGATGGCAACGGACTCTACCTCAGCACAGAGAAGCACTATGGCGATTTCGAGTTGCTGCTCGAATACAAGACAGTGGCCAAAGCGGATAGTGGAATCTACCTCCGTGGCATTCCGCAGGTTCAGATCTGGGACTCCACCAAAGAGGGGGGAAAGTGGGATATTGGGGCCGACAAGGGTTCAGGAGGCCTCTGGAACAATCCCAAGAGTTGGCCCGGGAAGGATCCACTTGTGCGCGCTGATAAGCCCTTTGGAGAGTGGAACAGCTTCCGTATCATCATGGCGGGGGATCTTGTGACCATTCATCTTAATGGAAAGCTGGTGGTCGATCATGCGCGATTACAAAACTATTTTGATAAGAAGGGGACCCTTCCTGAAAAAGGACCAATTCAATTACAGACGCATGGAGGTGAGATCCGCTGGCGTAACGTCTTCGTCAGGGAGATTGGGAAGGAGGAGTCCCGCAAGATTCAGGAGCGTAAAAAGTGATGCGAGTTAAAGTCTCGCGGACGCACAAACAATTCGCTGGCCCAGTCATATGAAGAAATATCATCTGCTGCTGGGAGCTGTTGTGCTTGGCCTCGTGGCCGCACTGTTCTGGCCCCGTGCCCTGAAGGAAAAAGAGACAGAGGTTTCCCTCCTATGGTTCAAGGGAAATACTCATACTCATACACTGTGGAGCGATGGGAATGATTTTCCCGACATGGTAGTAGATTGGTATAAAGAGCAGGGGTATGATTTTCTTGCTCTTTCGGACCATAATATTCTGAGCCGGGGAGAAAAGTGGATGAAGAGCACGGCGATCAAGAGTCGCCAGAAAGGTGACGGGCCTTCTGCCTTGGAAAAGTATCGTAAGCGATTCGGTGAGGATTGGGTAGAGGTTCGAGGAGAAGAGGGCGCTGAGGAGGTTCGCCTGAGAACACTCGACGAACTGCGATCCGAATTTGAGGAGGAGGGGCGCTTTCTCCTCGTTGAGGCAGAAGAAATCACTGATCGGTTCGAGAGGCATCAGGTGCATATTAATGCGTTGAATCTTGAGGAATTAATTCCACCACAGAAGGGGACTTCCGTGGTCGATACCATGCGGAACAACCTCCGAATGGTTCGAGAGCAGGCGGAGCGCCTCGGGAAGCCCATTGTTGCGCACCTGAACCACCCGAATTTTCATTTCTCGTTCACCGCAGAGCAATTAGCTGAAGTGGTTGAGGAGCAGTTTTTCGAGGTCTACAACGGCCATCCGGGGATTAATCATCTCGGTGATGAAACGCACCCCGGGGACGAGCAGCTCTGGGATATGGCGAATGCTATCCGACTCAGAAAATTGAAGGCAGCTCCTCTGTATGGCATTGCGACCGATGATTCACACGAGTATCACGGGGGTAACGTTTCTCCTGGACGCGGCTGGATCATGGTCAAGGCGGAGCGCCTGGAGGCGGATCTTCTTATGAAGGCGCTGGAGAGCGGCGAATTCTATGGATCCTCCGGAGTGACGCTGCAGGATGTGTCCTTCCGGGCGGGCATCATCGAATTGGAGATCGAGGGGCAGCCCGGGGTAGTCTACAAAACCCAGTTTATCGGCACCCGCAGCGGTCAAGAGGCTGCTGTGGGGGAGGAGTTGGCCGTTTCAGAATCCCTTCAGCCAGTCTACCGTCTGCGGGGAGACGAACTCTATGTTCGTGCGAGGGTGACCTCTTCAAGGGATCATCCAAACCCCTCCTACGATGGGCAGAAGGAGCAGGCCTGGACTCAGCCTGTGGGGTGGAAGAAATTGATCAATGGAGGGCAGTGAAATCTGGAAGGCAGCACTTCTCGGCCATGGTTGTAAAAGAGACAGGATTTGGATCAGAGGCCTATCGTGGCATGCTGGCTCTGAGGAAGCGAATCCTGCGTGACCCACTTAATCTGGAATGGACGGAGGAGGAGAAGTCATGGGAGGAAAAGGAGCGTCACTTCGGGTGTTCAGTAGAAGGGCGAATTGTCGCCTGCCTTGTCATTCGCTCGGTGGGCGAGGGGGTGGTCAAGCTGCGGCAGATGGCTGTCGATCTGGATTGTCAGGGTGCCGGATGGGGTCGGCGCTTGATATGTGGGGTTGAGCAGGTACTTGCCGGAGAAAATATCTCCATCATTGAACTGCATGCCCGGGAGACGGCCTTGGGGTTTTACGAAAAGCTCGGTTTCGCCCGAGAGGGAGAGAAATTTCTCGAGGTGAATATTCCACATTGGAAAATGTGTAAGAGGATCATCTAAATCTTTCCCCTTTTACCACGGGGAGGGACAGGCTAACCCTCCCACTCATGGAGCATCACGTGTATTTCTGGTTGAAGCAGGGTCGGGACAATCCGTCGGATCGCTCGAAATTCGAGGCAGGCATGAGCAAGCTTACGGAGTCAAAGACTCTTGAGAGTGGCCTCTGGGGGCAACCGGCCGCGACCGAAGAGCGCCCAGTGACCGATCACTCATGGGATTACGCTCTCTCGTTCAAGTTCGCAACGATGGAGGATCATCATGCCTATCAGGCTGACGATCCGCATCACATGGTGTTCGTGGAGGATTTCAAGAATTGGTGGGAACGAGTTTTGGTAATGGACCTAGAGTAGCCCCGTGTGTTGCCAGGAAGCGCTTGCACTGGTGCCTCAAGGCTGCCAAGGCCTTGGTCCACCTGGTTTCTGCCGGAGAAATTTAGCATCGACGTTGCGATACCATTCATGAAGGTCCTTGCGCATTGTAAGGACTTTGTCGGGCTGCCTTTCCGCCAGATCGTCCTTTTCTCCCAGATCAGTTGCGAGATTGAAAAGGTGCACTCTCCCATCCTCGAATCTTTCAATCAGCTTGTAGTCGCCCTGCCGGATCGCCCCGCCGGGAAATCCTCCCTGATTTGAGTAGTGTGGATAGTGCCAGTGCAGCGACTTTCGGGGAAGGGAAGAGTCCGGATCTCGCAGTAGTGGTACAAGAGATTTCCCGTCGAGGTGCTGCTTTGGTTTGAGGGGAATGTTAGCGAGGTCAAGCAAGGTAGGGTAGAAGTCCATCGATGTGACCGGGTAATGACAAACCGTTCCACGGTTGGTGAGGCCGGGAGCGGAGATCATGTAGGGTTCCCGGATTCCGCCTTCGTAAAGCCACCCCTTGCCGCCGCGGAGCGGGACATTGGAAGTTGGGCTGCCCTCCGAGGTGGAAAGTCCGCCATTATCAGACATGAAAATGACAATGGTTTCTTTTGTGAGTCCGTTTCTTTCAAGTGAGTCAAGAACATGGCCTACTGCATTATCCATGGATTCCATCATCGCAGCGTAGACTGGGTGCCGCTGGCGGATACGTACCTTACGCGTGGACCCGTTCTTGCCTTGCTGTTGCGAGACCTGCTCTTCCGAGCCGAAGGCAGATTCTCCATCGGCGAGAGGCATTTTGGACAATTTTTCCCGATACTTTGCCACGAGGTCGGGCTTGCCCTGTAGCGGGGTGTGCACCGAGTAGAATGACAGGTAGAGAAAAAAGGGCTCCGTCTTGTGGCTGGTGATAAACTGAGCGCAATCCTCCGCCAGACGCTCCGGGAGGTGCTCTCCTTTCGGCCCGTCGGGAAGGCGAGGATTGTGATATGGAGAAAAAAAACTGCGGGGCATTCCACGGCTGTGACCTCCGAAATTCACATCGAAGCCCTGCTTGGTTGGCCAGAATTCAGGGGTGGGCCCGAGATGCCATTTTCCAGCGAAGCATGTTTTGTATCCAGCCTCTCGGAATGCTTCAGCGAGGGTTTCCTCATCGAGATCCATTCGATCATGAAGGGGAGCGGGCAGGAAGCGGCCACTTCGTCGCCCCGAGAAAAAGTTCGTCGCGTCAGGTCGGGAAGGGTGAAGACCTGTCATGATAGAATACCGCGTGGGCGAGCAGACTGGATTGGCGGCATAACCGTTGGTGAAGCGGCATCCCGCCGCCGCGATGCGGTCACAATTTGGTGTCTCGTAGAAGGAGTTCGGGTTATAGGCGCCAATGTCCATATACCCCAAATCGTCTACCAGAAAGAAGACCACATTCGGGCGCTCTGGACTTGCCGCGAGAGAGAGTAGTCCCTGAGAGATCAGGAAAAGTCTAAATATGTGTGCAGGAAGTGTCCTTGCCATGACTCGAATTCCTTCACGGGGGCTTGGGATTGGCAAGGCAGAACCGAATCTCACGCTCGTCATTTCTCAAAACTTTCGCTTTCGTCGCCCGGGCGCGGTGGCAATCTAGGTGATGACGATGGAAAGACGATCAGTCATATGGGTTGGAGCTGCGCTGCTGTTGGTCGTCACCGCATTTGTACTTTTACTTCAGGAGAAAAAGAGTCTCGCATCCGTTTTTTACGAGGGTGCTACCAAGGATAAAAAGCAGATCCTCTACCAGGGCGCGCAGTTGAATGCGGCACGGAAGACGGAGTCAACCCGAAGTCGTTCCGAATCAATACTGAGGCTTCCGAATTTTGACTCGGATAGGCTTCTTCGGGAAAATCCTCTCCGCAAAGGGCATCCACTTCGTTTTGCCAAACGATTGCCGGTTAACATTAACCCGGGAGAGCATGGTGAGTGGAAAGTCCGTGACGGGAAAGCACAGTGGAGCTTTCGAATCGAAGCTCCAGGTGCGGTGAATTTGAATCTGGGCTTCTCCCGTTTCTTTCTGCCAGAAAATGCGCGTCTGGAGCTGCGAGTCGGGGGGCAGTTGCTGGTAAGGCCGTTCACTGCCAGAGATAATGAGAGTCATGGAGAATTATGGACTCCAGTTGTTGCGGCTTCAGAGATCGATTTGCGATTAGAACTGCCGAATGATGAGCGAGGCAGAGTCGAGCTGGAGCTTACCTCGGTTAACAGGGGATTCCGTGCCCTGAGCTTCGCAGCGGGTGCGCTGAAAATTGGTAATGAAGCGCCTGAGGGGGACTGCCATATAGATGTTGTTTGCTCGGCTGCCGAGTCGGGAGTGGGCCCAGCGATCGATCAATATCGAGATCAGATCCGGGCTGCGGGGGCCTATACCCTCAATGGTGAGGACACCTGTTCAGGTAGCGCGGTCAATAATGTGCGTGGTGATAGGATCCCATACTTCATTACTGCTGATCATTGTGGAGTAACTTCCTCGAATGCACCCAGCATGGTGGTTTACTGGAACCATGAGAACAGCTCCTGCCGAACACCGGGGAGTATTCAGAATGGTGGAGATGGGAATGGGCCGCTCAGTGATTTCAACAGTGGGGCTATTCTGCGGGCCAGTTACACCGCCGCTGATATGACTCTCGTCGAGCTCGACGATCCGATTGACCCTGAGCACGAGGTCTATCTTGCCGGATGGTCGCGAACTGGAGAAATACCTGAAATGGCTGTAGGGGTTCATTTTCCTGCTACTTCAGAGAAGCGGATCAGCTTTGACTTTGACGCTCTGCGCTCCACACGGGATTACAGTTCGGTCAGTAGCCCTGATGGCACCCATTGGATGATTATTGACTGGGACCATGGGACGACGGAGGGAGGGTCCTCGGGCTCTCCGATTTACGACCAGAACGGCCATATGGTAGGCCAGTTGAGTGGAGGTGACGCAGCCTGTGGAAATGATGATGCTGATTGGTACGGCAAGTTTTCCGAGGGCTGGGAAGGAGGAGGTTCCTCAGGGTCGAGGTTACGGGACTGGCTTGACCCGGATGGAACGGGCGCACTGACCGTGAATGGGCTTTCGCTGGGAGAGGCCAAGGTTGTCTTGTCCAGTGTCGAGGTGGCAGAGGGGGACTCTGGAACAAGAAACCTTCAGTTCACAATCAGCCTGAGCCAGCCGCTGGAAGAGAGAGCCACTTTTCTCTATTCCACCGAGAGTGACACGGCTGTGGCTGGGAGTGACTACGTTCAGGCGTCCGATGTGGCGGTTTCGATTCCAGCGGGCCGCTTGAATGCGACTTTTTCGGTCTCGATTAATGGAGATACCGAAGCTGAGGAGAATGAACGATTTCGAGTAGTGCTGTCTTCTCAGGGAGATGCTCCGGTCAATCTCAGTGGTGGTCAGGCTTGGGGTATTATTAGAAATGATGATTTTATCGTGCCGGTTCTGGAAGGCCCCTCGTTAGTGCGGGGGACCGTTGGAGAGGATGTAAACATTGCGGTAGTAGTCAGGAATACCCCCACGGAGTTCGCGTTGACTCAGGCTCCGTTGGGAATGCAAATCGACGGGCAAGGATTGATCAGTTGGCTGCCCTCGGTTGCCGGTGATTATGTGGCAAGAGTGAGAGTGGCAAATGAAGCAGGATCAGAAACCGGGGTCGTGCGTTTTCTGATTACCCCGAACACGCTTTCACAGGCGGTGGACTCCCCAGGGGGCCTTCGGTTACGTTCCGGGGGATCTGCGCCTTTCTTGATCGAGGCCAGCGGGGACTCTCTTGCCGGTAACAACCGTGCGCAGAGTGGGGGCGTAGAGGACGGAGAGGAGTCGTGGCTGGAAGTGGCTGTCGATGGGCCGGATTACCTTGGCTTCTGGTGGAAGGTGTCGAGCGAGGAAGGGTATGATTTCCTCAGTCTTTCAGTTGATGGGGAGCTGAGAAGGTCTCTATCCGGTGAGAGAGACTGGGAATACCGGGTTATTGCGATTCCACCCGGGAGTCACACCGTTCGTTGGTCCTACAGTAAGGATGCGAGTTCTCTCGGAGGCGCAGACCGGGGATGGATTGATTATCTGCAACTGGCCTCGCGGAGTATGCCCTTTCTGATGGATCCCCCGTATGTGCGAGTGCGATCCGAAAGACCCGTCGATTACCAGTATCCCTTATACTCTGGCTCCGGGAATGCCACGTTCTCTCCCGTGCGGTTGGGTGGTGGGCTGCTTCTTAACGACCGGGGTGAAATAACAGGCACGCCGGTCTCGACCGGGATCGTGAATTTTGATCTCACCATCGGCCAAAGCGGACAGGAAATGACCATCCCTGCGACTCTCGAAGTCATGCCCGATTCTCCGGTGGGTGCAGCGGCTTACTCCGCTGATGGACCCGACTGGGGTCTGGCCTGGGAGACGAGTGGTTCAGGTGAATGGATCTCACAGGAGGATCAGACTGCGGATGGGCAATCTGCAGTGGCAGCTTCTGGAGTGGGCGACAGCGAGAGAGCGGCGCTGAGCACATGGGTCTTTGGTCCAGGGGAAGTATCGTTCTCATGGCGCGCCTCTTCGGAACAGGACTATGATTTCCTTATTTTCGAGGTTAACGAGCGGGAGGTGGCATCCCTATCGGGCAATAGCAGGTGGCAGGAGTATACCGGGGAGTTGCCTTACGGATGGCACAAACTTACCTGGGCCTACGAAAAAGATGAAACCGAGTCCCGAAGGAGAGATACGGGCTATCTGGATAATCTGAGCTTCTCCAAATACACCGGCTGGGTCCTACAGTCTGAACTCGGGCAGAAGACCGGAGTGACTCTTGATCCCGATGGAGACGGGCAGGGCTTACTCAGAGAGTATGCAACTGGCGGAACGGCTTGGGGCTTGGACCTGATGCCGGTGCCCTCACTCGAGGGAGGCTCATTACGGCTGCAAATTGACAAGCGTCCCGGGAACGGACTGCACTTTGATGCTGAAGTGAGTGGGAACCTCAAGGACTGGAATCGGTCCGAGCGCAGTATTCTCAGAGATGACGAGGAAGCCTTTTACGTGCGAGACCGGATTGGATTACGAGAGTCCAGCAGCCGTTTTCTGCGAATAACAGTGCATCCCCTCAAGTAGGTTCTGATCTCCAGAGAAGGATCGTCGTTGGAGGCGGGAAGGAGCTGGGCAGGTTTCGTGACTAGCGAAACGAGATTGTGCGGGACTGCTGGCGGCCAAACCCTTCAATCTCGAGACATGAGCGGTGGAGGTGTGCGAGGGAGAAAGCGTTGTCTTGAGTATCCAGCATGCCGTGCAGGGTCAGGTAGTGCATGCCATCTTTGAATTGATACCCACCAGAGTGGCGGTGGCCATTCAGGTAGGCCTTGCAGCAGGGAAACTGGGATAGCAGCCTGTGAAGAGCCCCACAATTCCAAGTGCAATGAGCCTCTTCTGGTAAGATAGGGTGGTGACCGAAGACGAGAACGGATTCTCCTGCATCAGTTGCTTGTTTAAGTTGCTCCGTGAGCCACAGGAACTGCCGGTCACTCACTCTGCCGTTCCACGACTGAGCGTAAGGCTTGCCGGCGGCAGCCAATGCGCGGAGCTCTTTCTGAGCGCTGAGGGTAGCAGCATTCTTGCCGGGATAGCGGTATGTGCTCACTTCGGTGGTATCAAGGACCAGAAAACGGAACCCCGCGTGGTGAAAGGCGTAATAAGTGCTGGGGAGGCCTAATTCCGCAGGAACCTTGGACTTGAGTTCCTCCTCTACGTCAAAATCGTGATTTCCAAGGGCATGATAGAGTCGAGATTTGAGCTTGGTTATGATGGGCTTGAGTTCGGTAAAGCTCTTAAAGTCACGGTCGATGAAGTCTCCCAGATGCAGAGAGAACCTGAGGTCATGGCGATTCAGTTGGCTCACCGCCTGATCCAGTTTCGCCGCGCTTTGCCGGTAGAACCGTGTTCCGGCTGGATCAACATTTGCATACTGGCAGTCAGCAATGAGTCCGAATGAGAGGAGGGGCGCATCCTTATCGGCATCAGCCGCAGGGGCTATTGAGGCCGCAGCCATGGTTGAACCTGTAGTGGTGATGAATTTGCGCCGTGTAGTCACGGGATACAGGTTGCGCCCGAATCGCCGATTCGTCCATATTGATTCGAACGCCTTCAGGGAAAAACTGTCTAAATACTAAGAGTTTGGGGACGGGGTGAGGGAATAGCTTGATCAGGGGGTAGGCTTCCGGGGTATAGAGAAAGGAGCATGAAGAAACTCAACGTCCCTTTCCTCGCCCTGACATTTGTGACTGGGCTCCTTGTCCCCCTGAAAGCGCAGCTGGAAATCAAGGATGTGGAGGGGAAGAGCCTCGATATCGTATCGGGAGGTAAGTCTCTTGTTCGCTACATGTATGAGTATGATACCTCAACGGATAAGACCAAGCATGCGACTTATAAGCCGTATCTCCATGTCTTCGATGCCGACGGGAAAAGCCTCATCACAAAAGGCCCTGGTGGACAGTTCACTCATCACCGGGGAATCTTCATCGGATGGAGCAAAATCGGGTTTAACGGAAAAAAATATGATCGTTGGCACATGAAGGACGGCGCGATCGTTCACCAGAGTTTCAAGAAGAAGGAAGCGAAGGAGAACACCGCGTCGATTACATCGGTGACCGAGTGGCAGGATGCTGCAAAGAAGCCTATTCTTGATGAGGAGCGGACGATGACGGTCTGGACTCCGGGAGAGGGCTGGGCACGAACGGTGATTTTCTTCAAGAGTAAGTTAACCGCATCCTATGGTGATATCGCTTTGAAGGGAGACCCTGAGCATGCAGGGATTCAGTACAGACCAGCGGATGAGGTAGATCGAAAGAAGACGGTTTATCTGTTCCCGAAAGAAGAGATCACGACTGCAAACGTCAAGAAGGAGAAAGATCTGGCCTGGATTGCGGAAACCTACTGGCTTGGGGACAAGGCTCATAGCGTGGTGCAGCTAAATCATCCTACCAATCCGAAGGGAACGGTGCACTCCGCCTACCGTGATTACGGACGGTTCGGATCCTTTTTTGAAAAGGAAATAAAGAAAGGGGAGTCCCTCACGGTCAATTACGCTTTTGCCATTGTGGAGGGCAAGCTTCCTGCTCGTTCAGAAATCCAGCGAGCTTCCGAGATGTATGCACAGATGGAAGTCGCTGCCGAATAGGGAGTTCAGAAATTTTTGTCCTGAGCGTATTGAAGCGCTCATACCCGCTGAATGCGGGATGCGTTGCCTGCCTTGTGATGCCTCAGGGGCCGGGGTCGTGCTGCTCAAGCCACCGGGAGAGAACTCTGGTCCAGGCCTGATACCCTTTTTCGCTGAGATGTAACCTGTCCTTGGCGAAAAGGTCTCCATGCAGGAGGCCCTCTGAATTCAGCATCGGGCTGACAATATCGATGTAGTAGGAGTTCTCCTCGGTCTCACAAATGGATTGGATGATTCGGTTCGCCAAAGCCATTTCGGGCCAGAGGTGCCACCTCTTGATGCTGGGTTTTATGGCAATAAATCCAAGCTTGGTGCCCGGAACCTTCTGCCGAATGAGCCGAGAGTAGGCCTTGTAATCCTCGACAACCTGCTGAGCGGACTTTCCTCTCTCAATGTCATTATCCCCTGCATAAAGAAAGATCACTCTGGGTCGATGTGGCAGGACGATCCGATCGAAATAGAGGATGGCGTCTGACAACTCCGACCCGCCGAAGCCCCGGTTGATCATTGGTTTTCCCGGGAATGATTCTTTCAGGTTCCACTTACGAATACTGGAGCTCCCAGTGAGAAGAATGGAATTTTTTGAGGGAGGGGATTCCTGATCCACTTTTTCGAAGGACCTGATGGAAGGATCCCAGTTTTTCACTCGGGCTCGCTTCCGGGCAATAGCCTGTCTGAGCTCTCGCTGAGGCTCTTCGTGCCCCCCACTAGCAAGGAGATCACACAGTGGTCTGGCCGCCGGTATGGTGAGTTCGGCATCTCCAGGCCACCGACCGCGGTGCCAGCGAAGAAACCTGCCATGGTGAAGCCGCATGGTGGCGACCAGTCTCGCCCCCTCATAGAAATCCAGCTGGTAGTCGCTCTTGGACATGCGATACGAGCCTGAGTTACGAGGGGTGACTCTCATGTTGGAAATTAGTTTCTGGACGTTTTCAGTCCCTTGGATCTCTACAGGGGAATCTCGATGACGGTCGTGCTGCCGTTGATCGGAAATCGTGCTGAGGGAGAGTCTGTCGGCGCGGACAAGTCCGGCCCGGAGGGCGTCCTCCCATGAGGATTGCACTGTAGAGGCAGGGCTTGCCTTTTGGAGTATCGCAGCCTCGTTTTCTCTCGTAGCAGGAGGGGTATCGAGGACCCGAACGTCGCGGAGGTAGGCAAGATTCCTGCCATCGGGGAGATGCTTGACTGGGGTGCTGGATGCCGAGAGAAGGCGGAGCTGCAAGCACCCGGAAAGCGGGCGGAGGTCGGTCACCGCCGTGGAATCCACTTTAAATACCCGCAATTCCGGCATTGCGGAGACAAAGTCTATGGAGTGGAGATTCTCCGTTCTCCGAAGCTTGAGGAACTTGATGCCGGATAGCCCAGCGAGCTCATTGACAGACTCCAGAGAGCCTCCGGAGATACTGAGATTGACGAGATCGGGATTGGTGCAGATCGAGGACAAATCGACGCTCTGGTCATAGAGTCGCAGGTCGAGAAAGTGGAGCTTATTGTTTTCCCTCAGACTGCTGATCTCCTTCAAGCCCGTGACTCCCTCACAGGAGATGGACAGGTAGCGCAAATCGCTGGGGAGCTCGGGAAGGAGGCGGTGGTCTTGCCCGTCATATTGGTAGTCGAGGCTCAGGGCCGTCCGATGCCAGTCGAGTCCTTCCGTTTTGAGAATTTCATTCCAGTCCGCGGCATCGGTATTAATGAGGATACCTCGGATTTGAGCACGCTCCTCCACTGTCATGGCAGCAAGAGGATTAAGGAGAGCCGGCTTTCTGCCAGTATGGTGCTGAGATTCAGTGATTTTTACCGCCACACACCGGGGAGGAGCTTGATCGATACGACAGATGAGCTTGGTCTTGTCGACTCCTCCAAACTGGAACTGATAATGTCCGGGCAGACCCAGCACGAAGGGGAAGGGCCCAACCCGGCCAATATCACCGGGAACAAGGTCACCCTTACGAGTTCCGGCGACGGGAAGAATACCGGGGTCGAGAGTTCTCCCGTCCAAAGAAAAGCGATAATCCGCACCGGATAAAAGGCTGCTCCCA
This sequence comes from Akkermansiaceae bacterium UBA5689, assembly GCA_002420305.1. Lineage (GTDB taxonomy): Bacteria > Verrucomicrobiota > Verrucomicrobiia > Verrucomicrobiales > Akkermansiaceae > Roseibacillus_B. Next base: position 21,210 of record DIHT01000078.1, read on the forward strand.
AGCAGGAAAACGAGCAGGGCGATGCGTTGGATCATGGCGCGGCGTTAACGGTTTGCTGGAACATGATAGCAAGGAATTCCGTGATAGCGCGTATCTCTTATGATCATTGCAATAGGGGACCGGGAAAATCCTCTCTGTAGGAAAGTTTCCTGCCAGCCGAGTGATGAGCGAGGGTCTCTAGAATGCGAAGATCAGATAAATGACAAGGACGATAGCGATCAGGCTGATTCCTACTGCTTTGGCATGCTTCCAAGGGGTAAGGTCGACGACCTTTGCGTCCTGTTGAACGTATGGAGTAGGACGCTTCATGAACCCGCCGAGGAGAAACTGGAGAAGCAGCAGGACGGCAAAGACCGCGCCCATATAGTGGAATCCCGAGCGGAAGGTATCGATCATCCAACCCTTGGAAATGACTTCGTTTGTTTCCGGGTCGAGGGCTTCTACCCCTCCGAAAAAGGTGCCGAGCACCATAGCGGCAAGTCCTGCCACAATTGTGATAACAGCAGTGGCCCCATTCGCGGTTCGGTTGAAGAAGCCGAAGAGCACTATGGCCAGAAGTGGGATGAAATAGATCCCGTTGAGAGACTGAAATTTTTCGAAGAGACCATCAACATTAAGGAAGATGAGGGGTGCCGCGATGACGGCGAGCACTGCGACAACAGCACTGCAGATGCGTCCCGACATTACGAGTTGGTGCTGGCTAGCATTGGGGCGGATGATTTTCTTGTAAACGCCGAGTGAGAAGAGAGTCGCACTGGAATTAAGCACCGAGTTGAAGGTAGAGAGAATAGATCCCATCACGACGGCTGCAAAGAAGCCGGTCAGCCAAGTTGGAAGGACAGTGCGTACGAGTTGTCCGTAAACCTCGCCTTGCTCCATGCTGGCCTGATCGATGCCCTTGTTCGCAAAAACCTGCCAAGCGAGCAACCCAGGGACAACGAGGATGAGAGGAGCCAGAATTTTGAAAAAAGAGGCAAGAAGAACTCCCTTCTGGCCTTCCGCCAGACTTTTGGCTGCAAAGGTGCGCTGGATGATCTGCTGGTTGGTGGTCCAGTAGAAGAAGTTGAGAAGGAGGACTCCGGTAAAGAGGGTAGACCAGTGCAGGTAGTGCCCTCCGTCAGTAGCTACCGAACGCAGATGTTCGGGCTTTTCTTGCTTAAGCTTGGCAAAAGCTTCGGAGACTCCGCCATCCCCGGAGGCCATCTGAAAGGCGAAAAAGGTAATCATCAACCCACCGATGAGAAGGCCGAGGCCATTGAAGGTGTCAGAGACGGCGACCGCGCGGAGGCCCCCGAAGATTGCGTAGGCGGACCCCACTACTCCAATGAAGATCACGACCGCCCAGATTGTTCCGACCTCGCCGAGGCCAAGCATTTCTTCCAGGTTCAGCATTCCACCGAGTCCCTTGGCGCCGAGGAAGAGGACGAACGGCAGAAGAATCAACATGTAGGCTACGATGAAGATAAAGGTCGTGAGGGCCCGGGTAGCTGGCCCATAGCGCTCTTCCAGGAATTGCGGAACAGTTGCGATCCCAGACTTGAGGTAGCGCGGCAGAAAAAAGAGAGCGAGGACCACAAGGGAGGCGCCGGCAATGACCTCCCATGCCATGACCGCAAGTCCGTTAGCATAGGCATCACCATTTAAACCAACGAGTTGCTCGGTGGAGAGGTTGGTCAGGAGGAGGGATCCTGCGATAACCACGCCACTCAGGCTGCGTCCGGCAAGGAAGTAGCCCTCTTCGGTGTTGTCGAGGCGCCCCCGTGTCAGGCGCCATGTTAGGAACGCCACTAGGCCGGTAAAGAAGAGGAAGGAAATCACGGTTGGGGCGTCCATGGCGGTCTTAGTTCAGATTTTGACGGGATCGATAGAAAGAGGGGACCGCAATTAGCGATCCCCCATTCTGCTGGTGATGATCAGCGGGTTGATTCAGGTGGTTACCAGGAAAACTTGCTTACCATGGTGTGAGTGTAGGTTTCACCTGGCTTAATGATGCAATTGGGGAAGGCTGGGTTGTCCTGTTTGTTCGGTGAGTCGGGAAACATCTGAGTTTCCAGACAGCATGCGGTGCGGTGCCCGTATTTCACTCCACCCTTGCCGGCAGTTTCTCCATCGAGGAAGTTGCCTCCATAAAACTGCACGCCGGGTTGGTCGGAGTGGAGTTCCATGGCGCGACCGGTCTTGGGGTCTCTGAGAATAGCGGCCTGACGCAGACCTTCTCCATCTACTGCCCAGCAGTGGTCGTAGCCCTTGCCGAATTGGAGGGGAATGCTTTCTGCCTCAATCCGATCTCCGATGACGGTGGCAGTATTGAAATCGAACGGGGTATTTTCGACTTCGGCCAAGCTTCCGTCAGGGATGAGGGTCGCGTCGGTAGGGAGGAAATACTTCGCCGGAATAGTGAGAATATGATCGTTGATCGAAGTCGTTGGGTCTCCGCTCAGGTTCCAGTAAGCGTGCTGGACAATATTTACCGGAGTCGCTTTATCGGTTGTGGCGGTGCAAGTCCATTTCAGTTCGTTATTGTCGTTGAGGGTGTAGCTCACGGTAACCTCGAGATTTCCGGGATATCCTTCCTCGCCGTCTGCGGAAGTGTAGGTGAGTTTGACTCCTCCTTCGATTGCCTCGCCTTTCCAGAGAACCTTGTCGAAGCCCATTTCTCCGCCGTGCAGATGGTTCGGTTCGTTGTTGATGACCAACTTGTCATAGACTTCGCCATCGATTTCGAATTTGCCTCCAGCAATACGATTGCCATAGCGGCCTACGGTAGCGCCAAAGTAGGAGCTGTTGGTAAGCCAGCCGGCCAGATCGTCATAACCATGAGTGACGTCCTTCACGTTGCCGTCCTTATCGGGCACTTCCAAGCTGGTGAGGATAGCGCCATACTCAGTGACTTTAGCGATCATTCCATTCTTGTTGCCGAAGGTGAAGAGTTTCACCTCTGAACCATCTGCGAGTTTGCCGTAGGATTCCACTTTGGTTTCGTTGCTTGAGTTGGAGTTGACGCCCTTTCCTTTGCCGTCGTCCGAGCTTGGACTGCAGGCGGAGAGAACGAGACTGATGAGGGAGAGTGTTGTGATTGTATGTTTCATTCCAAGGACGCGTGTCTGAGAGCGGACGAAATGGATGGGCTGTGGTCAATGGGTTATTGGTTAAGCGATATTAGGAAACAGGAGGGAAGATACTGAACATCGGTGTTTCCGGCTATGAACCTCCCTATTCTTCAGCTTTTGGATGCCTCGCGAGGGGAGGGAAATTGTGTGCCTCATTGGAGGATTCTTGGGGGTCTCAGCGGGTGATAGCGGAAAAGGACAGATCCAGTTTCACGGGAAGACAGCTTGAAAAGCGATTCGAGGTGCGATCCCCTGAATGGAGAATGAAGTTTGTCCTCGCTCTGGATCAGGGAACCACGAGTTCGCGTAGTCTGCTTTTCGACGAGAAGGGCAGGGTCATCCGCTCTGCCCAGAGGGAGTTTCCCCAGTATTATCCCGAGCCAGGGTGGGTGGAGCACGACCCGGAGGAAATATGGACATCCCAGCGAGAGACTCTTGAGGCAATAGTCGCTGAGGCTGAGGGCGGGACGATCGCAGGGATTGGTATTTCCAATCAACGTGAAACTACCGTGCTGTGGGATGCAGAGACCGGGGAGGCGGTACACCATGCCATTGTCTGGCAGGACCGCCGGACGGCGGAACGCTGCAGGCGCTTGAAAGGGGATGGCAGGGAGGGGGAGGTTACGGAGAGGACTGGATTACGGTTAGATCCATATTTCAGCGCTACCAAGATTGAGTGGATTCTGGATCACGTAGATGGCGCTCGGGAGAGGGCAGAGGCAGGAAAGCTCCGCTTTGGAACGATCGACTCATGGATTATCTGGAAGTTGACCAGTGGGAGAGTCCACGTAACGGATATCTCCAATGCCTCCAGAACGAGCTTGTTCAATATTCATACCCTTGAGTGGGACGAAGCTCTTCTTGAGATGTTCCGGGTTCCGAGGGCAATTCTTCCTGAGGTAGTCGACTCCAGTGGTGTGGTAGGCGAGTGGAGAGGCATACCGATCGGGGGAATGGCCGGTGATCAGCAGGCCGCTCTTTTCGGTCAGGCGTGCTTTGCCCCGGGGATGGCTAAGAGCACTTATGGAACGGGATGCTTCCTACTCATGAATACTGGTGGGGAGGCAGTCAGTTCTGAAAACGGTCTTCTTACCACGATAGGGTGGCGTATTGGCTCTGAGGTGACTTACGCGCTGGAGGGTTCTATCTTCGTTGCGGGGGCGCTCTTTCAGTGGCTCCGGGACGAGCTTAAAATTGTACAGACTGCCAGCGATCTTGATGAAATGGCCGCCACTGTGGCTGATAGTGGCGGATGCGTTGTTGTTCCTGCATTCGCAGGACTTGGTGCTCCTCATTGGGACCCGTATGCGCGGGGAGCGGTATTCGGTCTGACGAGGGGAACTTCGCAGGCCCATCTCTGCAGGGCCTCTCTGGAAGCGGTAGCTCTCCAATGCGTTGAATTGCTTGGCTGCATGGAACGAGATGCAGGGATGAAATTACTCGAATTGCGGGTTGATGGTGGCGCTTCAAAAAGTGACCTGCTCATGCAGATCCAAAGTGATCTCCTACAGCGTAAGGTCTTGCGCCCCAGCCATGTTGAAACTACCGCTTTTGGTGCCGCCGCTCTGGCCGGGCTTGCCACTGGGGTTTGGAAGGATCGAGGTGATTTCCAGAGGCAATGGGAGCTGGATCGTTGTTTTGATCCTTCCGAGGAAGATTTCTCCGGAATCAAGGCGCGGTGGAACCGCGGTGTTGAGAGAGTCAGAGGCTGGGAGGCAGATCTCCAGTGATCCTCGGCCAGGCAGACAGTTTGGAGAGATTTAGTCCTTACGTTTCAGCTGGGGAAAGAGGATGACGTCCCGAATCGTTGGAGCACCGGTGAGAAGCATGATCAGTCGATCAATACCAATCCCGATTCCTCCTGCCGGCGGCATGCCGTGCTCGAGAGTTTCGACAAAATCCTCATCGATTTCCTGAGTCTCCCCCCCGCTTTGCTCCTCGAAACGGGCTCGTTGAGAGTCGGGGTCGTTGAGCTCCGAGTATCCAGGGGAGATTTCCTGACCGTTAATGATGAGTTCGTAGACATCGATGGTGCCAGGGTCCGCCTCATTGAGCTTGGCGAGTGGGATCAGCTTGGCGTCCACATGAGTGACGTAACAGGGGTCGAAGGTGTGCTCCTCGACCAGTTTCTCAAAGACTTGCTGAGTGACCTCGTAATCTTCGAGTTCTGCTCCAATTTCGAGGTTGAAGTCCGTTTCGGCACGAGCTCTTCGCTCGTCGGGGCTGATATCAAACCAGTCTGTGCCAGCTGCTTCACAAACAAGTTCGCGATATGGACGACGTTTCCAAGGGCGCGAGAGGTCGATAGTTCTTGTCACTTCACCTTCTTCATCTTTGTGTTCGATTTGCAGAGTACCAAAGAACTTTTCCGCCAGTGAGCATACCAGTTCCTCGACCAGTTCGGCCATTTTCTCAAAATCTGCGAATGCCCAGTAAGCTTCCAGCATGGTAAACTCGGGGTTGTGCCTCCTTGAGATCCCCTCATTGCGGAAGTTTCTGTTTAACTCAAAAACCTTGGGAAATCCTCCTACAAGGAGCCTTTTGAGGTAGAGCTCGGGAGCGATACGCAAAGTAAGGGGCATATTGAGCGCGTTGTGGTGGGTCTCAAAGGGTCGGGCTGCAGCCCCTCCTGCCACGTCCTGAAGCATGGGCGTCTCGACCTCGAGGAAGTCCCGCTCATGGAAGAAATTTCGGATTTCGGCCAGCATGCGGGACCGAAGCACAAAAAGATCAGCGCTCCGCTGATTCGCCATGAGGTCTAGGTGTCGTTTGCGATACTTGATCTCCCGGTCGGCAACTCCATGCCATTTGTCGGGCATGGGACGGAGCGCTTTCGAGAGGACCTGCAGGGAGCCCACTTTGACGGTAGGCTCACCCTTCCCGGTCGTGAAGGTGACTCCCTCAATTCCGATCCAATCTCCCCGGTCGAGCAATTGCCAGACCTCCCAGTCTTTTTCGGAAACTCCCTTTTTGTTCAAGTAGCCTTGAATGCGACCGTGCACGTC
>DIHT01000052.1:0-1980 GCA_002420305.1 Akkermansiaceae bacterium UBA5689
TCCGGCTGCCATTGAGATAAACTGGTCCTTCCCATGAGGATAACCACTCTCATAGTATTTCTGGAATGGTTTACTGCGGCTCTTTACGTGCCATGAGCCATCATCATGCTGGGTATCGATAAGAAAGCGTAGGCCTCGCCAATAGCGTTTATCCATGGCTGTGAGGAAGCCCTCACGTCGCAGGGCGAAGAGAACAGACCCTGTGGCGTAAGAATCACTTTGCTGAGTCTTCCCAGGCAACTGCGCCCAGCCTCCATCACTTCGCTGTAACTGAAGCAAATTCCCCGCAGCCTCGGCCGCCCTCTCAATGGCTCCTAACTGCCCAAGACCCAGGATTTGAAAGACCCGCTCCTCCGTCTCTCTTGGCTTTGTCTGTAACAGCCACTCCCGTGCCTTTTTCTGCCTATCCGCGATTCGGGGAGCCTGCTCCTCAGTGCCGAACTGGTCAATCGCCTCAAGAGCAAGATAAGTCGCCGTAAAGGGACTGAACTCCGTTGGGGGACGATTCGTATTACTCTTCCAATGATCGGCTTTCTCATCTCGCACAAGATAACCGCTCACAATTCCGGTGATCTCATCTGGTTTCCACCCCGCTTCCTGAAGCATCCAAAGCGCGTATCCCGCTCTGGTAAATCCACCTCCCTGCCCTCTGCCATCAAGATAACGTTCCTTGCCCACTTTCAAATCAGCCAGAGTGTGCTTCAACTGCTCCCTGATATTATTTTCATCAATAACAAATCCACGTCGACGAGCCTCAACAAGAGTAACGACCGGCATTGCATGCCCATGGCAGGTAAAACAACCACGATGTTCACTTGTCCCAATCGCAGTTTTTTCAAGGAGAGGAATGGACTTCTTAATCGCAGATCTCACTTCTTCCTCCGAGGGCTCGATTTCTGCGCCCGCCAACCCGCTCCCAAGCGAAACCACCACCAGAGACATTCGTAATCGCTCTCGTATTCTCATCTCGTTGTCCGGCGGGAAACGTTGCCGACCCCTCTCGGGACCGGGGACTGCATTATCTTACAATTCTCCACTTCCGGATCATATCTCCCGGGGCCTTACCTGTCACCATGCAACCCGTCGAATGACAGAACTTCCTCCCTGTTCACAGAGAGAGGGCCCGCCACGCTTGTCCAAATCGACATGGTCTGCTGTGCTGGAGCCCGTCATGAACCATTCCCTCCTCTCCCTTTACTGCCTTGGAGTCTTTCTGCTCCCATGTGCTGTAGCTGGCAAAAGGCCCAACATCATCTTCATGTTTTCCGATGATCATGCCTGTAATGCGATCTCAGCGTATCCTGGAGGCCTTTTCGACAATATTGCTCCCACCCCGAATATCGACCGGATCGCGAATGAGGGCATGCTTTTTGAGAATTCTTTCTGCGCCAATTCCATCTGTGGCCCTTCCCGCGCCAACATCCTGACCGGAAAGCACAGCCACCTGAACGGTTTTCTCGACAACAACTCGTCCCACTTTGACGGCCGGCAGCAGACCTTCCCCCAGCTCCTCCGCGATACCGGTTACGAGGTCGCGATGATCGGAAAGTGGCACCTGCACTCCAATCCCATCGGATTCGATTTCTGGCGTATTCTCCCGGGTCAGGGCGCCTACTACAACCCGGACTTCATTGAGATGGATGGAAGCCGCAAACGCTACGAGGGCCATTGTAACGACCTCGTCACCGACTTCGGGCTGAAATGGATCAAGGAAGATCGAGACAAGGACAAGCCATTCGTAGCCATGATCCAGTTCAAGGCTCCTCATCGAAACTGGTCCGGAGCCCTGCGGCATCTCGAACTCTTCAAGGGTGTTACCATGCCTGAACCCGACACCCTCTTCGACGATTACGCCGACCGCAGCAAGGTGCTTGCGGAACATGCCATGGGCATCGACAAGCACATGTATTGGGGCCACGACATGAAATTCAACGGGCCCAACCTCTTTCCCGATCACTTCTCAAGTGGCATAGTCAATCG
>DIHT01000052.1:2389-23475 GCA_002420305.1 Akkermansiaceae bacterium UBA5689
CGGACATGAAGGCAGGAAAGCTCAGCCAGAAAGACATCGTGCGCTGGAAATACCAACGCTACATCAAGGACTATCTAAAGAGCATCGCCAGCGTAGACGAGGGCGTTGGACGCGTCCTGAAACACCTCGACGAAAGCGGTCTGGCTAAGAACACCATCGTTATCTACTCAAGCGACCAGGGGTTCTACCTCGGTGAACACGGGTGGTATGACAAGCGCTGGATGTTCGAGGAGAGCTTCAAGATGCCCTTCGTCATCCGTTGGCCCGGCGTAATCAAGGCCGGCGTCACGACCAAGGCCCTCATCCAGAACATCGACTATGGCCCGACCTTTCTAGACGTCTGCGGCGCCAAGACTCCCGCCGATATGCAGGGCCGCAGTATCGTCCCACTCCTCCGGAACGGCGGAAAAAGGCCCGCGAACTGGCGTGATGCGGTCTACTATACCTACTATGGCGAGAGCACGCACCGGGTGGCCGCCCACGACGGCGTGCGCACCGAGCGCTACACGCTCTTCTACGTTCCGAAATACAAGGAATGGCAACTCTTCGACAACGAGAAGGACCCACAGCAGATGAAAAGCGTTCATAAGGATCCCAGCTACGCCGATGTCCTGAAGGGCCTCCAGCAGAAGTATCGCGACCTCAAGAAGAACTACCGCGCCCACAGCGCCATCCTTCCCGACGATCGCCTCGGCCAGGAATGGTGGAAGAACCGCCATCTCGACATGAACAAGAAAGCAAATTCCGGGGCCCACGACCTCCTCTTTATTGGCGACTCCATAACTCAGGGCTGGGAAGGCTCCGGGAAGGAGATCTGGCAGAAATACTACGGAAAGCGCAAGGCACTCAATCTCGGGATTTCAGGCGACCGCACCGAACACGTGATCTGGCGCCTCAACAACGGCAACCTGCGAAGGCAACAAAAAGCCAAGGTCGCAGTGGTCATGATCGGCACCAACAACACGGGTCACAGTGAGCAGGACCCCAGCGAAACGGCGGATGGGGTGGAGAGAATCCTCTCCATTCTGCGCGCCCGCTGCCCGAATGCTAGGGTCCTCCTCCTCGGGGTCTTTCCCCGCGACGAAATGCCGGATGGAAGAAAGAGAGGTATCAATGACTCCCTTAACGAGAAGCTAGCCGCCTTCCACAACGGCAAACGTGTCCATTATCTCAACATCAATGAGCGGTTCCTGGAGGAGAGCGGCCGACTTCCGAAGGAAATCATGCCCGATTTCCTGCATCCAAAGGAGAAAGGTTACGCAATCTGGGCCGAGGCAATTGAGGAGAAGCTCATCGAACTTGGGCTTTAGACAACCTCAAAAGTCTAACAGTAAGAAGCGAGCCAGTATTTGGTTCGATATGAAAAGAGACCGTGGGTCGCAGTCTTTGTCGTCATTTCCCCGAATCGAAATGGCCCCTCTTGCTGGACTTTCCACTCACTTCGGTGGTAACACGCCAGCACCATGAGGCGTTTCACCCTGATTGCTCTTTCAGCCACCACCTTTGCCACGTTGTCCGTTATCGCCCCTGCAGGAAGTCCTCCAGCCGCAAAGAGCCATGCCGCCTTCATCGAGGGGTTAAGAGAAGGCAACGAACCCGGCGCCAAGAGCGTCAGCGGGATACGCACCCTGAGCCCGGTCGTTTCCCGGTTTAAAGGTTGGTTTATCGATGTGACAGACCGTGCGAAAGCAAGCAAGGTGGGCGAGGTTGAGACCGCAGATGGAATCTCGCTGGCCAGCAAAGCTCTGGACTCCTCGGGATGGCAGTTTGTCGAAACCGAAAACGGCTACCTGGTCAGAGCAGCTGGAGGAAAATTCAGAGGATGGGTGATTGCCCGTGATGATCGGGCCAAGACCCGTCCTGAAGGCCCAAACCTGACAGTCACCCCGGCCCTTCGATTGACCGAAAGGGTCACAGACAATTGCCATTGGAAGCTTATCCTCACTGAACGAGGTCTTGTTCTGGAGGCCCTCTCGGGGAAATACAAAGGATGGTTCTGGGATTTTGGCGGAGGTGACCCCTCCCATCAGGAGTCAGGTCGGGAGGTCTCGATCAATGTTCTTCTTGCCGAGAAAGTCGTAGCCGGATCTTACTTTGCCGTGCGCCCAGCCAAATAACTTGCCTCCTTCCGAGGTGCCATGCACGGTGCACCGCTGAAACATTTTCCCTCCAGTGAGAAGCTATTTTCTATACCTCTCCGGAATAGCCCTTCTTCAGGGAGCACTCGCGCTGGCTGGGTTCGGGGCGGAGCAACCCGGCCGCCGCGTTGAAGAAAACACACCAACGCCACTGCACGGAATAGAGCACGCCACGTTGCAACGCCCCCTGCTCAAGACTGCATTCCGTTCGACCATTGGGTCTATTATTCGGCATCCTCTCACCACGTATCATCTCGGAATCACCCTGTCTCGCCGGCGTGGTGCTACCCTCTTCGACAACAATTTCCCAACCCTGCAGCCAACCAAATTTCTGCCGGGTCAAACTCCTCGCCCCGGCTCCCCAGAATTCGAACTCCATCTCGACAGGGCGGGGTTGCCAAGCCGTATTCCCGGAGAGCTTTCCTATCACATCGGGGGCCGCGAATTTTTCGCTGCCTTTGAAAAGGAGCTCACCGAGGCCCACCACTCAGTGGACAGCCAGGTCTACATTTTTGATAACGACGATGTCGGTGTTCGCTGCGCGGACCTCCTGCGTGCTCGAGCAGAGAAAATTCCTGTTCGGGTAATTTTTGATGACCTTGGAAGCACGATGGCTCATGGAAAGCAGCCCCCTTCAGGTCTTCCGCAGGGATTTATGCCGCCTGCGGATATCGGCGCGTACCTCATCGAGGAAAACTCCAATATTCTACTCCGTGAAACACTGAACCCATGGTTGATCACCGACCATACAAAGCTCCATATCTTTGACCGAAAAGTCGCATTCCTCGGTGGTATGAATCTAGGTCGTGAGTCACGCCACGAGTGGCATGATCTCATGGTTAGGGTAACCGGCCCTGTCGTGGATGCCCTGAGCAGGGATTATGATCAGACATGGAGGAGGAATGGCCCGCTCGGCGACTTCGCCCTGTTTGTGAAGCAGCAGGATATTCAATTTGAAGAGGAGCTGGGGTCCCCTCTCCGACTACTACGCACGGATGTCCTGACAGCCCGCAATGAAATTTTTCTCGCCATGCAGCAGGCTATTCGTGGTGCCCGTACCCGTGTCTGGATCGAAACACCTTACTTCTCCTCGGACGCCATCGAGACTGAACTCAAGGCCGCAGCAAGCCGAGGGGTCGATGTCCGGCTCATCCTGCCAGCGAAGGCCAATCACAAGATCATGGATGCAGGCAACTCTGTCACTGCTAGAAACCTTCTCAACACTGGAGTAAAAGTATATCATTACCCGGGCATGACTCACCTGAAAGCCATGGTATGTGACGGATGGGCTACGGTGGGCTCTGCCAACCTCGACACTATCAGCCTCCATATCAACCGGGAATTGAACGTCTCGTTTTCTGACTCCACGCTGGTATCCGAGCTGGTTGACCGGGTATTTGAACCAGACTTTCAGAGGTCCGCTCCTCTTACCCTCAAGGATATTGACCTGAAGTTTGCGCCCTTGATTGAATCCATCACGGACCAGCTTTAGGTTGCTCCGGAGCAGGGTTTCCCTGCTCAAGAGCTGATAAAAAATTTGCATTCTCTTCACTGCTTACCGAATGAAACGCCGTCACTTTCTTAAATCCTCTACCGCGGCCTCAGGCAGCGCCCTTTCGTCAGCAGGCGCAGCGAAGGCACTCGTGAATGATTCTCCCCGAAGACCAAATCTTGTCATCATCCACTGCGATGAGTTGAATTTTCGTACAATCGGCTGCTATCGCGAGACCCTTCCCCCGGAGCAGGCCTACATGTGGGGAAGAGCAAAGGGCGCAGTCTGCGAAACTCCCCATATTGACCGAATTGCCCGAGAAGGAGCAATCTGCACCAAATTCTACGCCGCAACTCCTGTCTGCTCCCCCTCTCGCTCTTCATTTATCAGTGGCCAGTATCCTCAAAACACACCGGTCACAAATAACAGCATACAGCTTGGAGACGAGGTGGTTTCCTTCGCTGAAATCCTGGGGAAGGCAGGCTATTCTACGGGCTATGGTGGGAAATGGCATCTCGATGGACAGGGCAAACCCCAGTGGGCTCCGGTGCGCAAATTCGGCTTCGATGATAACCGCTACATGTTTAACCGCGGTCACTGGAAGCAATTTGAGGACACCTCAAAAGGACCACGCGTCAAGGCCCGCCAGAATGGAAAGCCGAGCTACTCAGTTGCCGGAGCGGACGAGAAGTCGTTTGCAACCGACTTCCTCACCTCCAAGGCCATGGATTTCATCACCGCGAACAGAGACAATCCATTCTGCTACATGCTGAGCATCCCTGATCCACATGGCCCAGACACGGTTAGAGCCCCCTATGATTCAATGTTTGATGACGCGGTTGTCACAAAACCAAGGACCTATGATAAAAAAGCGGACATGGCTCCCTCGTGGGCTAAGCCTACGCCCAAGTGCCACTACCGAATGGCGCAATATCACGGGATGATGAAATGCATCGATGACAATGTTGGTCGTCTGTTGCGGCATCTGGAGAAGCTTGGGCTGATTGAGGAGACCATCTTCGTTTTCACTGCCGATCATGGAGATATGCGCGGTGAACACCATCGTCAGAATAAAGGGGTTCCTCTTGAGGCCTCTGCCAAGGTTCCCTTCGTTGTGCGCTATCCAGGCGTCATTCCACGGGGTAAGCAGGTGAATCAGGCGATCAACACAGTCGACTTTCTTCCCACGATGCTCAGCCTCATGAAGGTCAAGTCAGCTGGAAGGGAAGACGGCCGTGACTGCTCAAGAATTCTCAAGACTGGAAACGCCCCGAATGGCTGGCGTGACATGACGTTTCTCCGGTCTACGAGCCGCACCGACAGCAATCAGGTCGGATGGATCGCAGCAGTTACCCCTAGATACAAACTGGTTCTTTCCAGCTCTGATGAGCCCTGGCTTCTGGACCTGAAAGAAGACCCCGACGAACTGACCAATTGTATTCGTGATCCCCGCCACAAGGGTATCGTGACTTCCCTCGCTCGTGAACTGATGGCTTACGGAAAACAATACAAAGACCCTTACTGCGCCAATCCAGCAGTGAGGTCTCACCTCAACACCCTGTGCGCCTGAGCGAACTCGCCTTCTCCCTCAACAGAGCAGTGCCACCCCAAGACCACCTTCCAGCTCGCCAATGCAGTATTGCCAGCCGTCTGCGAGACCCTTATGAGTAAGGAAACGTCGCCTCCGACAGGGAATTCAAAAACGCACAAACAATGAAATTATTAGCAACGAGTATTACAAGCGCCTTCCTCATCTTCGCCATTCTTCCCTCATTCGGAGAGGGGCACCACGAAGTGGACGAGGATCTTGATCGGCGCACTAACGCAGAGATTGCTGTGTTCCTTGAAGAGCATTTCCCGGAAGCTCTGGACGATATCAACGACGCCTCAGAAGCGGAGGATGAAGAATTCGAGCACGAACTATGGCAGACCGCCAGAGAGCTGGTTGGTGAATTTTACCTCCTGTTCGAAGACATTGGTCGGGAGGCGGCAGAGGCCTTTATTTCCATTCACCGCAACGAACTGATTGCCGACCGCATCGTCGGGGAACTCCATGATGGAGAGGAGGAAGAACAGGAAGCCCTTCGCCTAGAACTCGAGGAAGCGATCGCGAATCATCTCGAAGGAATTCTTGACCTCGAGAGAATGAAACTGGAGCGGGAACTGACGGAGCTCGAGGAACGGGCACGAGAGCTCGAGGAGAGGGAGCAAGAGCTGGAGGAGCTCGACCAGAACCGTGAGGAGGCAATCCGGGAGCAGATGGAAGACCGCCTAAGTGAAGAGCACGACGAGCACGACGAGCACGAGGAGCACGAGGAGCACGAGGAGCACGAGGAGCACGAGGAGCACGAGGAGCACGAGGAGGAATAATAGCTCTCCCTCTGAGCTCTCCCCTTCCTTCTCTCTCGATCAGGCTACGTAAAGCGGCTCGACCCACTGATCGGGAGAAGCTTACATGGTGACAACCCATCTTGGGTGCCCCATCGGCGCCCTCCCCATGTCTCATCCCCAGTCCTTCCAACTACATCCAGACGACAACGTCGTCGTGGCCAGCGGAGTTCTGGAGGCAGGCCAACCCGTGCATGGCTGCAAGGTCGAACCTCGCAGCCGGATCCCCGGGGGACATAAAATGGCGATCTCCAAGATCGCTGCCGGCCACAACGTCTTTAAGTTTGGACAGGTAATCGGTCAGGCAAGCTGCCCAATTCTTCCGGGAGATCACGTCCATGAGCAGAATCTCGCGATGGCGGAATATTCCAGTGATTATGCCTTCGCCGAGGATGCCTCTGTCACAGAGGTTATCCCAGAGAATCAACGGTCTACCTTCATGGGATACCGCCGTGACGATGGAAGAGTCGGCACCCGCAACTATGTCGGCATTCTGACCTCCGTTAATTGCTCTGCCACGGTGGCATCACTTATCGCAAAGGAGGTTGAAAAGCGGGCAGTCCTTGATGATTTTCCGAACGTTGATGGCGTGGTGGCACTGACGCACGGCGCTGGCTGCGCGGTGAGCACAAGAAACGAGGGATTCCGCATGCTGCAACGAACAATCTGGGGGCATGTCCGCCACCCCAATTTCGGATCGGTTCTCATGGTGGGACTAGGTTGCGAAGCTAATCAGATTCCGCTCATGGTGGAGCACTTTGGAAAACCTCCTGAGGGAAGCTTCTACCTTGAAACTATTCAACATCATGGCGGGACCCGCCAGACGATCGACTCATGTCTCGAGCGTCTGCATAATGAAATCCTACCCCATGCGGATAAGGCACGGCGCGAGCCTGTTCCTGTCAGCGAAATCTGTCTGGCCCTGCAATGCGGAGGTTCAGATGGGCTCTCGGGAATCACTGCCAACCCGGCTCTGGGTCTGGCAGTAGATCAGCTCATCAAACAGGGTGGCTCCGCCATCCTCGCCGAAACCCCAGAAGTCTACGGCGCGGAACATCTTCTTACCAGAAGGTCCGCGAGTCCGGAGGTTGGCAAAAAACTGATCTCCCTCATCCGTTGGTGGGAGGATTATGTCGCCAAGCTCGACGGCCACATTAGTAATAATCCTGCTCCAGGCAATAAACTAGGAGGTCTCACTACCATTCTTGAGAAGTCCCTCGGAGCGATCAGCAAGGGTGGAACAACAACTCTGCAGTCCGTCCTTCGATACGCTGAACCCGTAGTCGGGTCTGGACTCCACTTCATGGACAGCCCCGGATACGACCCGATGTCAATCACCGGAGAAGTTGCATCCGGCGCAAACCTGATCTGCTTCACCACGGGCCGGGGCTCAGTCTACGGGAACAAACCCTGTCCCTCGATTAAGATTGCGAGCAACTCTACCATGTTCCGGCGGATGGAGGATGACATGGACCTCAATGCAGGAACCATCGCAGATGGTATTGAAAACCACCCGGATGTGGCTAACCGAATCCTGGAAAGAATCGTTGAGGTAGCAGGAGGATCCCGCACCAAATCTGAAATTCAGGGTTTTGGAGATCATGAATTCGTCCCCTGGAGCATCTCTGCGATCACCTGACCAGAGATTACAAGGAAGCGGATTGAGGCTTCCCGACCGACGAACTTGGGCTAACCTCCGCACCATGTCCAACTACTCTCTCTCCGGCCACGTCGCCCTTGTGACCGGAAGCAGTAAGGGCCTCGGAGCCTCAATTGTCCGGAACCTCGCCTCAGCAGGGGCCTCGGTTGCTGTCAACGCCTTCAACAACATTGATCGCGCCCAGAAACTTGCAGATGACATTAACGCAGAGGGAGGAAAGGCGATCGCAGTCGCCGCAGATGTCACAGATGCCCCACAAGTTGCTTCACTGGTCGAGGAGGTCGCCTCCCGAATGGGACCCATTGATATCGTTGTCCCTAATGCGACCGGTCCTCAACCTCACAAGCCGATTGAAGAATACGACGAGGCGTTTTACAATGAGATGTACGAGTTCTTTATCAAGAGCCCCTTCCTTCTTGCGCAGGCCACTCTCCCCTTCATGAAGGAGAACCGATGGGGAAGATTCGTCAACATCATCAGTGAAGTCTTCTCCGCCTCCGTTCCCGACTTTTCTGCATATGTCGCCGCAAAAGGAGGACAGATTGGCTGGTCCCGTTCAATGGCCCGGGAACTGGCGCCCTTTGGAATCACCGTCAACATGGTTGGCCCCGGATGGATCCCCGTGGAGCGCCATGCCGATGACCCGCAGGACAAGAAAGACGCCTACCTTTCACAGATTCCTGTAGGCCGTTGGGGCGTTCCCGACGACGTCGCGCACGCCGTTCGGTTTTTCTGCTTGGAGGAAGCCTCCTTCATCACCGGGCAGACCCTTTATGTGAACGGCGGCATGACGCCGTGGTAGTCCGTAGTATTATCTCTCTCCCAGCCCAGAGCGCATTCGTCTTAAGTCTGAAATATACGCTGTAAATCACATTTAAACCTGATCTGTTCGCGCTGCTGATTTTGCTCGCAAACCCGGCCCGGCCTCTTAAAGATTCTGATTCCGAACAGAAAACACCTTATGAGTAAAAAGCTTTGCCTCACCCTCCTCGGGCTCATTCCAATCATCATTCTGACCAGCCTCCTTAATAGTTGCGGAAAGAAAAGTAGCAGCGGAAAAGTGCGCCTTGCTTTCGTTACCAATGCTTCTGCAGACTTCTGGGCCTACGCTCAGGCAGGAGTTCAGAAGGCAGAGAGCGAGTTTGACGATATTGAAGTCGAATTCAAGGTAGGCGACGGCACACCTGCCAAGCAGCGCGAGCTTATAGAGGCTCTCCTGGTGCGCGGTGTAAAAGGAATCGCTATAAGCCCCACTAACCCTAGTGGCCAAAAGGAAATGCTCAATGAGTGGGCCGAAAAAGCTTCTCTCATCACTGTCGATAGCGACGCGGTTGACTCAGATCGCAAATTCTACCTCGGAACTGATAACGTTGCAGCTGGAAGAAAGGCCGGTGAGCTCCTCAAGGAAGCCCTTCCCGATGGAGGCAAAGTCATGGCCTTTGTTGGGCTCGGTGATCAAGCCAATGCTGTGGAGCGGTATCAAGGGCTACGCGAGGCCGTGGAGGGAACCGAGATTGAAATCCTTGATCTCCGAACCGACGAGGTTGACTTCGGAAAAGCTCGCCGTAATGCCGAAGACACACTCACCAAGCACCCCGATATTGCGGGCATGGTCGGCCTGTGGTCCTACAATGCGCCTCTCATTCTGGAAGCCGTCAGGGACAAGGGTGTTCTCGACAAGGTCAAGATCATCGGCTTCGACGAGGACCCTCGCACCCTCAAGGCTATTGATGCTGGTGAAATCCATGGGACCGTTGTCCAGAAGCCCTACGAGTTCGGCTATCAGGCGGTGGTTGCTCTACGCGCCATGGTCGTGGGGGGGCAAACTCCCAAGGACCTGGAAGTTCCTGACACCAATCAGAAATTTATTGAGACTCTTATGATTCGCAAAGGAGAGGGCCTTAACTACTTGGAGAAGTGCAACGCTTGGAAAGAATCCATCAATAAATAGTACTCCGCTCTACCTCGAGCTCCAATGCAAGACCCCGCCAAGCGCGTGAAGGTTCTCCAAATGGAGAATATCACGAAACGCTTCCCCGGGGTAACTGCGCTCGACCAAGTCAACTTCGACATCATGGAGGGCGAAGTTGTCGCCCTTATCGGAGAAAATGGGGCCGGAAAGTCGACGTTAATGAAAGTCCTCGGAGGCGTACATCAGCCGGACGAGGGAACAATTATAGCGTCTGGTTCGCCTGCCGTTATCCGCTCCGTTGCAGATGCTGACTCGCTAGGCGTAGGGTTCGTGCATCAGGAACTCAACGTCCTAGACAACCTCGATGTCGGGGCAAACGTCTTCCTCGGTAGGGAACCACACCGCCTCGGCCTGATAAACCGCCGCAAGATAAAGGCGGACACTCAACCGTATCTCGACACTCTTGGCCTGGATGCTTCTCCCGATACTCCGCTTTCCAAGCTCTCCATAGGGCAACAACAAATGGTCGAAATCGCCAAGGCCCTTTCAAAAGAGGCGAAGATCATCATAATGGATGAGCCTACCTCAAGTCTTACCCTCTCGGAAACTGAAAGACTCCTGAAGGTCATAGGTGACCTGTCCGAGCAAGGCATCGCAGTTATCTACATCTCCCATCGCCTTGGTGAGGTAACTCAGTGCGCCCACCGTGTTGTGGCTCTGCGTGATGGCAAAAATGCAGGCGAGCTGCAGCGCGGCGAAATCAATCACGACGCCATGGTCAGTCTGATGGTCGGTCGAGACCTTAAGCGTACCCCCCTTACCACAAGTGATCATAAGACGGTTCCACGGCGCCTTGTCGTCTCCAATCTTCGCAGTGCGCTCTATCCGGAATGTTCATCCAGTTTTGAAATTTCGGGAGGCGAAATCCTGGGGATGGCAGGACTTGTCGGAGCGGGACGATCTGAACTTGCCCAGGCTACTTTCGGAGTCGACCCTGCTCTCGGCGGATCAGTATCGGTCGACGGCATCACGATAAAAAGAGGCGCAGCCAGGCAATCTATCAAAGCTGGCATTTATCTGGCTCCCGAAGACCGCAAACTCACCGGACTCGTTCTGGAATTTGATATCACTCAGAACATCTCCCTCGCTGACCTTTGGAACCACTCTTCCGGTATCGGCTTGATTGATCGTAATGCGGAACGCGCCGTGGCGGAACGGCAAATTGAGCGCCTGAAAATCAAGACTCCATCTGCATCAACTGCTGCTATTACCTTAAGCGGAGGAAATCAGCAGAAGGTTGTCCTCGGTAAATGGCTCTCGATGAAACCCAAGGTCATTATCTTTGATGAACCCACCCGCGGAATCGATGTAGGGGCCAAGGCAGAGATCTATAAACTGATGCGGGAACTTGCCCGCAATGGAGTCGCCATCTGGATGATATCCAGCGATATGGAAGAGGTTCTGGGGATCAGTGACCGCATTGTCGTAATGCACGAGGGACGGATTACCGGAGAACTCCAACGCGACGAATTTGGTGAGGAGGCAATTATGCATCTCGCCGTAGGGCATTCCAAAACCGAAGCCAACTAATACAACACTTCTATGGCCAACCCCCTATTACGCTACGCCGGCCGACACCGCCGTGAAACAGGCATGCTCGGTCTCTTGTTCATTCTCGTGGTCATAACAAGCCTTGGCACGATAGAGGAGGGCATCGATGGCCTCTTCGGCAGCAAGTTCCTTACTCCGGACAATCTTAAGAATGTAGCCCGAACGATCGGCATCTATGGCATTTTCAGTATTGGAGTTGGCATTGTGATTATCACTGCCGGCATCGACCTGTCGGTAGGCTCACTCATGGCGCTTCTCGGTGTCTTTTTCCTCTTTCTTGTTACCCCGCCCGGCATGAGGCCCGACTCCGCAATCGCTCGAGGTATTCCCGAGGTGAGCTGGCCCATGGCCGTTCTATGGGTCCTTCTTCTCGGAACACTGCTGGGGTTACTCCATGGTATTCTCGTCGGAAAACTCAAGCTTCAGCCCTTCGTTGTCACCCTCTGCGGACTGCTCTCTTACAGGGGCCTTGCTCGCTTCTACGCAAACGACACTACTGTCAATGTCGGAGATGCCTCTCAGGATTTGAGTTTTGCGCGCAAACTTGGAGACGGAACACTTGGAGACGTTCTCATAAGCGATGGGCAGAAAGGCATCCTGCATAGCATTCCGATGACGTTTGTCTATCTGATCATCCTTGCCGTCATCACCACCATAATCCTCCACCGTTCTGTCCTGGGGCGCTATATTTTCGCGGCGGGCCGCAACGAACTCGCTACGAAATACTCGGGTATCAACACAGGCCTTGTCATTGCTATTGCCTACCTCATCGCTGGCTTCTGTACTGCCTTCTCCGCCATTCCCTTCTGTATTTATACGGGCTCTGTTCAGCCCACCAGCCACGGAGCTTTTTTTGAACTTTACGCCATCGCTGCCGCGGTTCTTGGAGGATGCAGCCTGCGTGGAGGTGAAGGTTCTATTCCTGGCATACTCATTGGCACTGCCATTCTGATTGTTCTCCGGAATATGGTGAATCTTCTGGGCTACCCTACCCCGCTCAGTGATGCGATTACGGGTGGAGTAATCTTTGTTGGTGTCATCATAGATCAGCACGGAGCCACCGGCTTGAAGAAACTCTTCAAACGCAAGGCAAGGGCAAGCTAGGCAGGGCTCTTTCGACCAGGCATTATCGAAATCGTCCTGAGAGAATACTTTCTCCTCCATTCTCCTGATCAACCCATCTCTACAAGGATGGAGCCACTTCTTTCGGCGGTCACCCTGAAGTGATACTGGTCAGGAAACACTTCATCCAGATTCATCAGATCCTTAATCAGGAGAGTAATCCCAAACCTTGCTATCCCGGCAAGCAGAGCTCACTAGCCCTTCCTGAGCTAGGCATGGCGCTGTCCCAGCCATATCCCACCCAGGAGCCCTACTAGGTGGGCCTCCCACGAGATATGGTCCCCCTCCGGGAAAACCCCTCCAATCATCCCACCATAAACTACGGCAACCACAATACCTACTACAGCCCACACCAGACGACGCCCCCATATTGCCCGGGCGAGAATATACCCAAAGTAAGAGTAAACCAAACCACTCGCTCCAATATGAACTGATTTTGCCTGCCCTAGATCAGCAATCATCCAGGTCCCTATCCCACTGATCAGGGCAAGGATGAGAGTCGTCGTCGCGAATCTTCTCCCCTCCGCCAGAATGACAATTACTCCCAATCCTAGTATGGCGATGGTGTTATCCAGAAGGTGATCCCAGTTTGCGTGGAGCCACGGCATGCAGATGACCCCTCTCAGTCCGGTAAGACTCCGCGGGACCACTCCAAACTGCTCCAAATTCAGCTTGAAATACCAATCGATGAGCTCGACGAGCCAAGCTATGACAATGAGGGCAGCAAGAAAGCCGAGGCCTGGATGGCCTTTTTTACCCCTACCCCCGGTTCGGGCCTCCAATTTTCGCATACTCATTCGCCAATCTGAATATCATTGAGCCTGACAAATAGGCTTTCACAGTTCCCACAGTATGCCTCGACCACGGACAACTTGAAACCTTCAACTTGAACCCTGAGACTTTTACCATGCGAACCCGCTTCGCCCCCAGCCCTACAGGGCCCATGCACCTCGGCCACGCTTATGCCGCTCTCGTAGCCCGGGAGGCTGCGAACTGTGAAGATGGAGTGTTTCTTCTCCGGTTTGAGGACATTGACCGGTCCCGTGTACGACCCGAATACTACCACTTGATCGAAGAGGATCTTCAATGGATGGGACTCGAGTGGAGAGAGGAGCCCATGCGACAATCTGATCGGCTCGAGGTCTACTCCAGCGCTCTCACTGCCCTCGAGGAGCAAGGCCTCATTTATCCATGTTTCTGCACCCGGCGGGCGATCGCCGACGAGGTCTCGCGTATGACGAATGCCCCCCATGGTCCCGGGGGGCCTGTGTATCCGGGAACCTGCCGGAAAATCAGTGCCGATGAACGAGCGGAGCGAATCGCGATGAAAACACCTCATTCGTGGCGCCTGCACTCGGCCAAAGCCACCCAGACCTGCGGGCAACTCACCTTCCGGGACCTCCTCCATGGCGTCATCCCTGTCCGCGCAGAAAGCCTCGGAGACGTTGTTCTCGCCCGTCGTGATATCGCCACCTCCTACCATCTCGCGGTCGTGACAGACGATGCCGAACAGGAAATCACCCTTGTTACAAGGGGCGAGGACCTTCTTTCCTCAACGCATATCCACAGGGTTCTGCAGAACCTTCTCGGCTACCCGGAGCCCCTCTATCTTCATCATAAGCTCGTCTGCGACGAAAAAGGGCATCGGCTGGCTACCCGAGACAAAGCTCTCTCCCTCGCTAGCCTCAGGGACTCGGGATTCAGTCGCGCCCAGCTCCTCGCAAGGCTCCCTCCCATACCTGCTCTCCCACGAAACCTTACCAGTGAAACTTGAATCTTTCCTCTTCCACCCTAAAAGAGAGCCATGGACGACACCAAGATCACGCTCAACACCTCCAAAGGCGCCATCGATATCTCGCTATTTTCAGGCGACACCCCTATCACCTGTGCTAGCTTCCTGAATCTCGCTACGAAGGGTTTTTATGACGGCCTGATCTTTCACCGAGTGATCAAAGACTTCATGATTCAGGGTGGATGCCCCGAGGGTTCTGGGCGAGGCAACCCTGGTTATCAATTTGAAAACGAGTGCCTCCCTCATCGCAGTCACGATAGTGCCGGAAAGCTCTCCATGGCCAATGCGGGACCAAATACAAATGGCAGCCAGTTTTTCATTACGCATACTGCAACCCAGTTCCTCGACGGGAAACACACCGTCTTTGGTGAAGTTACGGGAGGACAGGAGGTCGTCGATGCGATTGCCACTGCCACTACGGGCCCAGGCGATCGACCAGCTGAGGATATCACAATTGATTCGGTGACCATTCACGATTCCACCGAAGACCTTTTCGAGGCGCAAAAATCTCGGATTGCTGACTGGAATGCAGCAATGGCCTAGAGCGCGCACGAACAGTCCTTACTTCCTCAGAAGCTCCAGTCTCTTCTCAAGCTGCTGCAGTTTACCCTTCACACTCCGGAGCTCTTCCAGAACTTCGTCCAGTTCCTTGTCTCGTTTGTTACCCTGATCGGACGGGGCAGGATCGGAGGGCAGCTCCGCCACTGGTGGCTCGGCAGGCTTCTTGGCATCCAGCTCGTCCACAGATGAAAGCAACTTGCGGATGTCCGAGGCGGGAATGGCCAGAGTTTTCACGCGCCCAGCCCGGGAAACATTAATTCCAATACAGCGACCCTGAAGATCCAGCAGGGGACCTCCGCAGACCACAGGAGAAATTGGCATGTCGTGCTGCAAAGCCAGCGGAAAGCCCGATAACCTTTCCGACAAGGGACCACTCATCTCGTTCATTCTTCTAAACCTGTCAGAACTCTGCTCCTGAGGGCGGGCGGCAAGCTTCACCTTGACCTTGTCCACCTTTTCCCCTCGCTGGTAGGTGAATTCTACTTTGTCCCCCGCGCGATATGTCCGGATCTTGCTTCCAAAGGCAAATGGGTCCTGGAGGGCTATCCCGTCGACATGCGTGATAACATCGTTTGCCTGCAAGCCCGCTTCTTCTGCCGGGCTCCCATTGACAATGCGGACAATTTCGACTCCATTTTCACCCTCTCCAGCCTGAATTCCAAGGAACCCAATCTCGCCCAGGGCCCGTGGCAGCACACTCACCAAACCAATCCCAAGGGGAGCCCCATCCGGATCCGGTGAGGTCAGCAATGTTCCTATCGGGGATTTTTTCTTCCCCACCCACTTCACTGGCTCCAATCCTTCCGGTGAACCTTGATACAAAGCGAGATCACGCTTCGGAAATCGCTTAATGAGCTTGAGAGACATTGGTCCCTCTTCGCCCTTGCGTGACACTTCCCCTTCGAGCGTCTCGACATTCTTGGTTAGAATATGGCCCTTGTCAGAAACGACAGTTCCAAGGGCGGCGGGTTTTCCATTCACCCCTACTGACACGACTGAGCGCGCTGCTTTACTGGTCACTGGCTGAAGCGACTTCATCGCAGACGCGAAGAAATCATCTGGCCCGCTCTGGATCTCCATCTCGAGCATATCGCGGAGGGCTTCCGGACCGATTGAATCCGCCATCTCCCGCAGGGCCTTCTCGAGTTCGGCCATCCCCCCGAGTTTTTTCAGATCTTCCTCATCCAAATCCAGATTGCCCCTGCGCAGTGATTCCCTGAGTAGCTTTTCAAGATCCAGCCCAGCGCCCTGTTCCTTGTCTTCTTCCGCTTCGCTCTCTTCGCTCTCCTCGCCAGGCTGGGCTGGCTCCTCGGCCGCGTCTTCTTCCTCATCGGTTTCTTCCTCACTAGGCGGAGAACCGAGAAGGTCGCCCAGACGAGCCAGCTTTACCTTGACCTCATTTTTCTCGCCCCCCCTCCGGTAGGAGATCTGCAAAGTATCGCCAGAATCATACTCTCCGACAACTTCAATCAGCTGCTCCGGACTGTCGACGGCTTCTCCGTTAATTGCCCCAACGATATCTCCAGCCTGTAAGCCGGCTTTTTCTGCTGGTGAATTTTCCATTACTCCCTCCAGTGACACCCCGCCACCCTCGGCCGGACCAGCCAAATTGATTCCAAGGACCGGGCGCTCAGGATCGACCTGTTGCTCCCCTCCTGCGAAACGCGCGCCGGTCCGCTTCCCTGCAATCATCTCATCCCAACTCCCAAGGAATACTCCAATGGGAACATGCCTGTTTTCGCTGAGAGTTGACCCAATGTTGGAATGAATTCCTATCACCTCACCCTTCAAGTCAAAGAGAGGCCCACCAGAATCCCCCCCGACCACCGCACAGTCCGTAGTAACAAACTGCCCGTTACCTAGTACCCGGCCGAGTCGCACTGGCGGAGACCGCATCGAATCAAAGCCTCCAGGGTGACCGAATGCTACACACCACTCATTCCGCAGAAGACCCTTGCTGTCTCCCACCTTCACGAAAGGGTAACTCCCCTCTTCGGTAATCCGAACCATGGCAGCATCTCTGTCATAATCTCCACCGAGTTTTTCAGCCTTCACCCGCTTTCCGTCAGGAAAAATGACGATCACATCGTCCGAGAGGGCCGCCACCACATGAGCTGCGGTCAGGACTAATCCCTCTTCACTGACGATCACCCCACTTCCTGCTCCACCGCCCCCGGTCGAAACGAGAGAAACCGTAGCCGCTGCACTCCTATCCGAGAGAGCGACCAACTTCTTGCTCAGCTTCCGGAGATCGGCCAACCCGTCCACTAAAGGAGCGACCTCCATTTCTTGGCCGGTAGCGGGAACGGAGGACCCGATCGTGAGAAGAGCCGCCAGCGAGAGGGCGACCAGGGATTTAAGATTAATCTTCATTCTGGAGGTAAGGTGCTGTTTGTGCGCGATCCGGGTAGTAGCCCACAAGGATCAAGCGTCGTGAACGCCCGATTCTGTTGACAATAGATTTCCAATTCTCTCCGGCGTCAACTGATGGTTCGGGCAGATTTGACCAAAACCAGTTAAAATTGAGGCTTTTAATACAAAAAATTGCCCCCGGACTTCTTTCTCCCGCCGGAATCAGGTTGCACTCTGAGCTTTCGGTCCTCTTGCTCAAATGGTCAAAAGCCTTGCCCCCTGCTGACAATCACGCAACCTCCGCGCCGTGCTGGCCATTCAGCAACTCCGCGTAGAAGTCGGAGCCCGTGTCCTGTTTGACGGGCTCTCTTTCGTTTTGGGTAAGGAAGACAGGATTTCCTTTGCTGGACCCAACGGTGCCGGAAAATCCACTCTGATGAAATGTCTCGCCGGGGTGATCGAGCCGAATGCCGGTCAAATTACCCGCCCGAAAGGCCACCGAACCGGTTATCTACCGCAGGACGGAATCCACCTGTCCGGTCATTCTCTCTGGGACGAGGCAGAATCGGCATTTGCGGAGGCCAGGCAGCTACAGCGTGAAATCGAACAAAACTCCGCACAACTCAACGATCTGGAGCCGGGCGCTTCCTCCTACTCGGATCTTCTTCAGAAAATCGGAGAGTTGGAACTAAGTCTCGAGCACTTTGATCCAAGCAGGATCAAACCGCGAATCGAATCTGTCCTTGGTGGGCTTGGTTTTCAGCGGGATGACTTCCAACGTGACTGCGGGGAATTCTCCGGTGGCTGGCAGATGCGAATCGCAATGGCCAAACTCTTTCTGCAGGAGCCCGATGCCCTCCTTCTCGACGAGCCCACCAACCATTTGGACGTAGACGCGCAGCGCTGGATGGAATCCTTTCTGCGAGACTACAAGGGGACGATCGCAATCATTTCACATGATCGCTCACTTCTTGATGAACTGACAACCCGAACCATAGCATTTGAGCGCGGACAGGCCGCTGAATATGCGGGAAATTATTCCTTCTTCGTAAAAGAATCCGCCCTGCGCCGCGAAATTCTCGAAAAACAATACCGGGCGCAACAGCGCGAGATCGACAAGACCGAACGCTGGATCAACCGCTTCCGCGCCAAGAACACAAAAGCCTCTCAGGTTCAGAGCCGAATCAAGCAACTCGAGAAGATGGAGCGAATCGTACTCGAGGAAGAAGAAGGGGCCATGAACTTCACCTTCCCCCCTCCTCCCCCAAGTGCTCACTGCGTGGCTAAAATCGAGGGAGGCGCTCAGCGCTATGGTAGCCTGACTGTCTTTGAGGACTTTGACTTTGAGATAACAAGAAGTCAGAAAATTGCGGTCGTTGGCCCAAACGGGGCTGGAAAATCCACATTTTGCCGGATGATTACCGGGAAGGAATCCCCCGCCGATGGCTGCCTCGAACTGGGATCGAAAGTCCTTCCCTCCTTTTTCTCGCAGACACATGCCGATGAGCTAGATCCCGGACAAACGGTCCTTCAGACCGTTGAGGCAGCCGCAAGCCGGGAAAACATGTCCCACGTGCGTAACCTTCTCGGATGCTTCCTCTTCCGGGGGGACGATGTTTTCAAACAGGTTGGGATCCTCTCAGGCGGCGAGCGCTCACGCGTAGCACTAGTTCAGATGCTCGTCCGACCTGCCAACTTCCTCATTCTTGACGAACCCACCAACCATCTCGATATGCAGTCACAGGAGGTCCTGCAGGACGCTCTGACTCAATATCCCGGCACCATCATCATTGTCTCTCACAACCGTTCATTTCTGGATCCGGTTGTGGAGCGCACCCTTGAATTCAGGCAGGGAAAACAGCCAAGGCTCTACCATGGGAACCTGAGCTATTATCTGGACAAGGTAGCAGAAGATGAGACCCGCGGGAGTAATTCCAGCACAGCACCCGCTGGGGAGGGAGCCGCTTCAACGAAGGAAGGGGCGCTGACAAGAAAAGAAGAACGACGCCGCGAAGCAAAAGTTCGCCAGCAAAGAAACCTCGTTCTCAAGCCACTCGAGGAGCGACTTGAAAAACTGGAGACCGCGATAACGGAATTCGAGGCTGCTAAGGAAACTCTCACGGAACACATGTCCAAGCCTGAGGTAGCAAGCGACCCCGAGGAGCTGCGAAAAACCAGTGAAGCCTTCCAAGCTGTTGGCGGTCAGCTTGAAAAGGCCTACAGTGAATGGTCTCAACTTTCCGACGAAGTCGAGACCATGCGGAGCAAGCTCGAAGCCACCAATCTCTGACCTTATCACTGCAGGGAAAACCGGAAGGGGACATGCACCCGCGAACTTACCGGCTTTCCGTTCTTTATCGCCGGAGAAAAAGACCAGCGCTTTACGGCTGCGATCGCTGTGGAATCAAGCAAAGGGCTTCCGGAAGAGTTAAGTACACGAACGGACCCAACACGTCCCCGACTGCCAATCTGGACGTCCAGCATCACTCGCCCCTCTACCTTGTCTCGCCGGGCAGTCCGCGGGTAATCTGGCTGGTAGCGCCGAAGAACCCGAGCAGGCTGGGACGGTCCCCTGACTGGAATCGCGTCAGGGACAGAGCGGGTCTGGCTTCGGGCTTTCGGCTTTGATTCGGATTGCGGAGGGTCGGCGACTTTCTTTCTGAGAGGACTCGAGCCTTCAGGATCAAGCTCCACAAGAATACCCGAATCATAAGGCTCGACCTGATCCAGGGGTGGCTCAGGCCCACGAGGGATCTCGGCCTGAACAGCTGGCACAGGAATCGGAATTATAAGCTGGGGAGCGACCGGAGGCGTCCTGGTCAAAGAGGGGCTCTCAGGCACCACCTCTTCATCGACCTCCGACTTGTCCAGCAAGCGGGTGATGCCGATGACCGGAGCATCGAATTCCGGCTCCACCAGAATCCCGGGAAGGATCCAGGAGTGTAGCCCCACTGTAGCAAGACTGAGAGCCGCGGAAGCAATGAGCGACGAGAGCCAGAATGGGAAAGGCCGAGCCTCACACGATTTGATCGGCTTGCTCTCTACAAGGTTCAGGTCCACCGGCTTACTCTTGTCCCGGCCGAACCAGCCATCAGGATGTGGAGACGGGCAACTCACAGTTTCGACTGGAATGGTGGCTTAGCCTCATGATCACCGTCAACAAGGAAGCGCTAGCAACACCCTGATGAGCAATTTCTATCCTTTCATGTGGGCAACTCTGGTTCATCTGGGACTTGAAGCTCTGCCTCAGATGGACGTGGGGAGCCAGGGGGAAGATTCTCTGTATCCAAATTCTCCTCTGCCTGCTTTGCCGTGCCCGACTTCTGCTCACTCTGTTCACAGGGCTCAGCCAGATCTCCAGACTGCTTAACTTCATCCTCTGAGGTACCTTTCGAGGACTCCGTGGGGTCCGTCTCACCGGAGGGCTCTGGGAGTTTGCTTTTTCTTTGCTTGCCGGATTTTTCTTCCGGGACAGACCTTTCGAGCTCAGCGCCGCCTCCCTTGGTTTCCTTTTTGGCCCGGTGGATGGTACTGTCCGCCATCAGGAGGAGGTAGCCCTGATTGAGTAACCAATGCAGGTCATGATACCAGTCCGCCTTATTGTTATCATTGATTCCCTCCGGAAGCACATCCTTCCAAAGAAGCTCCAACTTCCGGCCCGAATGTGTTGTGACCCAGTTGAGCAGCGTCAGAGGGCGGTCTGCAATGACGATCTCCTCTGGCACTGGATGGGGCCGTGAGGGCCCAGCCTTCAACTTCCGCTTCCACTTAAAGACTGCCACATGGCGTCCGGAAAGTTGCCGACAAAGAATAGGGGTCAATTTACCGGGATACCGGCGCTCCTCTGCCACGGTATGTCTCAGAAGAGTCAGCAGTCCAGGGGACAACAAATTGCCTTTGATATTCCCACCAACCCAGGCCCGGCTGGTTTCTTGAAAAGCCTGCTCAAAATGGTGCTCAACAAAATGTCTCTCCACCTCTTTGGGACCCTCCAGACAAGGGGCCTGCTGCTCTGGAGGAAGTTCTGGCGTAATTTCTGCAGTTTCCGCTGTTTCCGC
>DIHT01000044.1:0-14091 GCA_002420305.1 Akkermansiaceae bacterium UBA5689
AGCTCAATCCGGACTCGGCCGTTGTCGCTTTGTCATGGAAGGCGATGGTTCTGATGAGTTCGGGGTGAATCTCCGAGTTGCCGTAATGCCCTGCCAGCTGGCAGGTAGCAAAGCCTCTCGCCGTGGCCTCGTAGGTCGCCAGCCAGCCATCCACTTCGCGCTCCTGCTGAGGGTTCCACGGGTAGCGGTGCGGAAATCTTGGAAGTCCACAGCGCCAGGGCTTGGGAGTAAGACGAGCCCGGAAGGACTCCTGGGCACGGCATAACTTGATGTAGCAGGGGTCGGCATCCAGTTCCTCCATCATCCGGGAGCTGTTTTCATCGAGGGGGTCTACGGGCGCATGAGTCATGAGATACCGAAGTCCTGCCCTGGTGCGGTAAGCCCGGGCCCCAATTTCAGGTACGCGCGTGACGAGGTCCTGGAGTCGAGCGAGGGCACTTGCTTCTTTTGCTGCCATCAGGGCCTTGAACTCTGCTTCCATCGTCTCTTTTTTCGAGGCAAAGAGCCATCCAAGGCAACCAGGGTTTCCTGTTAACCCGTTAAATGCCCGATAACTATCTGGGCAGGGAAGGTCGACATCGACAAACATGACGTCAGCAGAATTGAGGACCCTGCATCCGTAAGAGTTGATCGTGACGAGAGCCTGGATGGATCCATCTTTGCGATCCCATTGTTCGAGGGTTTTTTCCCGGAGGGGACGGGAGACGTCGTAAGGATAATCGTCCAGAGAACGGGTTTTGTCCCACCGGGCAAGGGCCCGGTCGCAGCGCTCTCTGCCTTTCTGCCGGGCGTCCTCAAGACTGCGGTCAGACCATCCCCAGCACCAGAGCTCAATATCCTGCCGGTCGGAGCTGACCTTTGCCCAGTAGAGAGGTGGTCGATTCAACGCGCCAGGCATGGGATGAAGGATCAGGAGATGATGTCCTTGATGACGTGGCCATCAATGTCGGTGAGACGGAAGTCTCTCCCCTGATACCGGTAGGTCAGCCTCCGGTGGTCAATGCCGAGCAGGTGCAGGATGGTGGCATTCCGATCGTGGATATGCATGGTTCCCGGTGTCCACTTTTCCATCTCTGGCTTCGGTCGCATGGGTGTTCCATCGGGGTTCGCGATGTTATACCCGTAGTCATCGCTCCTGCCGTAGGTAATGCCGGGCTTTACCCCGCCCCCGGCCATCCATGTCGTAAAGCACCTTGGATGATGGTCGCGACCGTAGTTCTCTTTGGTTAACCCTCCCTGACAGTAGGAAGTTCGGCCGAATTCTCCTCCCCAGACCACCAAGGTTTCATCCAGCATTCCCCGCTGTTTCAGGTCTGTAATGAGCGCGTAGCAAGCTTGATCAATATCCCGACATTGGGATTCGTGCTCGCGGGGGAGGCTTCCGTGGGCGTCCCATCCCCGGTGAAAAATCTGGATATTTCTCACGCCGCGTTCAGCGAGGCGTCGGGCGTTAAGGCAACAGGCAGCGAACGTGCCTGCCTTTCTTGCCTCTTCCCCATAAAGCTCGAAGGTCTTGTCACTTTCTGTGGTCAGATCCATCAGTTCCGGAACGGAGGCTTGCATCCGAAAGGCCATTTCGTGCTGCTTGATACGGGCCAATGTCTGAGGGTCAAGAGACTGTTCATGCTGGCTCCGGTTGAGGGCTGCCAGGGTATCGAGCTGAGCTCGACGGTCTTTTCTGGATGTTCCCTTTGGGTTGCTCAGATAGAGAACGGGGTCTCCTTCGCTCCTCAGAAGAACGCCCTGATGTTCGGCAGGAAGAAAGCCAGGACCCCAGAGACGGTTGAACAGGCTTTGCTCAGGGAAGCTCGTCTTGGCGTGCATCACGATATAGCCGGGGAGATCCTCATTCATGGTCCCGAGCCCATAGCTCAGCCAAGCCCCGAGGCTCGGCCGTCCAGGGATCTGACTCCCGGTCTGGATATAGGTAATGGCGGGATCATGGTTGATCGCTTCCGTAAAGGTGCTGTTCACCACACAAAGCTCCTTGGCGACTTTGCCGGTTTTCGAAAGAAGTTCACTTGCCCAAAGGCCGTCCTCGTTATTCGGGTGTTTGGTGAACTCGTATTTAGAGGGACAGACCGGATGAGTTTTCTGGCCGGCTGTCATTCCGGTAACCCGTTGCCCGTCCCGGATATGTTCGGGTAGGTCCTGACCGAACATATCCCGCATCTTCGGTTTGTAGTCCCACGTATCAATGTGACTGGGGCCGCCGCTCATGAAAAGGTAGATGACCCGCTTGGCAGTGGCTTTATGGTGGATCCCGCCGTTGAGGTCCGCCCTGCCCTGTGCGCTCTGAAGTTCTGAGGGTAGCATCTGGGCCATCGCCGCCGTGCCGAGTCCGAGCGCTGACCTGCCAAAAAGCTGCCGGCGGGTCATGGAGAGTTGATAGTCGTGATGTTCCATATCGGGCGTTGGTTCAGGAAAAATTGAGAGGGGAAGGGTTAATTCAGGAGGAGAGCGATGTCGCTGGCGAGAACGGTGATGGATATCTGGGTCCATGCCGCGACTTCCGCGGGTTCGAGGTCTGGGTTGCGGGCAATCTCTCCGGTCGAAAGAAGGGCAAGGGCGTCATCCTCAGAGGATCGGTAGCGGTGGAGCATCTGCTCCAGCAAGTGGTCGCATGCGGTTCTCTCGGCGTCACGGGGCGGCCGGCTCGCTACCAGGGTAAAAAGAAGATCCATTCTGGAGTCATCGTCGGTGGCTTCGGTGACAAGGCGTTCTGCAAGTTTCCGGGCCATTTCCACGCGCTGGGTCTCGTTGAGCAGGCCGAGTGATTGCAGAGAGGTGTTCGTACGGGAGCGGCGGACACAACTCGATTCGCGGTCAGGTGCGTCAAATAGGGTCATCATCGGGTGAGGGCTGGTTCTTTTCCAGTAAACGTAGAGACTGCGACGATATGCCTTGCTGCCCTTGTCGGCGACATAGTTCTTGGTGTTGCTGCCCGGGTGCATGAGGGCCTTCCAAAGCCCCGCTGGCTGGTAAGGCTTCACTCCCTCGCCTCCCATGTGATCGTCCAGAAGTCCACTGGACCATAGCGACATGTCCCGGATGACTTCTGCGTCGAGGCGATAGCTTGGACCCCTCGCGTACCAAAGGTTTTCCGGGTCTTCGGGTAGGTCTGCTCTCTGGTTGGATTGCTGCATGAAGGTCTGGCTGGTCAGCATCAGTCGGAGGATGTGTCGAAGATTCCATTCGGACTCCTGCAGTTCCAAGGCGAGCCAGTCCAAGAGTTCAGGATGTGTTGGCTGCTTGCCCTGCAGACCAAAGTCCTCTGGGGAGCGCACGATGGCATCGCCATAGACTCGCTGCCAGATTCTGTTGACGAGAACCCGCGCGACGAGTGGATTCTCGGGGGAGACGAGCCATTGCGCGAGTCCGAGACGATTGAGGGGCGCATCTGCAGGGAGACTGCCCATCACGGAGGGAATTCCGGGCTCCACCGGGTCGCCGGTTGGTTGATTGTATTCGCCTCTTACAAGCACCTGGGTAGGTCTGGGTTCGCCAAGTTCCTGAGCCACCAAGGTTGAGGTAAAACGCTTTTCGGATTCCGCGAAGAGGGTCTTCAGCTCTGTGGCTTTAGGATGGAGAGCGGACTCCTTGAACGGTCCCTTGGGATCGGCGACCCGATTTAATTGTTCCCTCCGGGAGAGCTCCTTCCATTGTGGTTTTTCGGTATCTGCAATGGGGATAGCTTTCAAGGCAGCCAGCTCTTTCAAAAGGGCCTCGTTTTGGCTGGTGAGATGTTCCCATTCGTTCCATGCGACCTGATCCGCAGGAGCTTTCATGACGGGGCCATACTCGTATTTGTTCCCGTCCATCGGGGACTCCGATGTCGAGTTAAAGAAGGCAAGAAGCTGATAGTATTCAGTCTGAGTAATTGGATCGTATTTATGGGTATGACAGCGAGCGCAGGACATGGTCATTCCCAGGAGAACTGTGCCAATGGTTTCGGTCCGGTCGAAATTGTTTTTACACTGAAATTCTGCAGGGATGGCTCCGCCTTCAGCCGTCGAGGGATTCATGCGCACAAATCCTGTTGCTACCTTTTGCTCCAGAGTTGCTTCGGGAAGGAGGTCGCCGGCAAGTTGCCAGATGATGAATTCGTCAAGTGGGAGGTTCTTGTTGAAGGCGCGAACCACCCAGTCCCGGTAAGGGTAGATGCCGCGTTTGTTATCCAGATGGAGACCATGGGTGTCACCGTAACGAACTGCATCAAGCCAGTATCGAGCCTGATGTTCTCCATAGCGAGGGCTCTCCATCAGCGTTTCGAGATAGCGTGGATATGCAGTAGTTGTCTCGTCGCTAAGAAAGCTCGCCAGGACAGCAGGGTCGGGAGGCAGGCCAGTGAGGGTAAGGGCCGCTCTCCGCGCCAGGGTAGCTCGATCACTCATGGTGGCGAGGTCCGCCTTCTCTCCGAGCTTTTCAATTAGCTTAGCTTTGACGAAGCGGTCGATCGGATGCTCGGTTTTGGTGTCTTCGGGAACTGCGCTCGGGTTCTTGCGCACAGGAGTCACAAAAGACCAGTGCTTGGCATACTTGCCACCCTGCTTGGCCCATCGTGATAAAATTTCCCGTTCGTCGGAAGTGAGCTGCTTGTCGGCGTCCTTCGGAGGCATCGGGTCGTCCGCGTCGTGTATCCGTAGAATGAGCTCGCTGTCTTCAGGGTTGTCCGGATCGATGGCTCGAAGTCCATCGCGGTCTTCGGTGGCGCCTTGGTAGGAATCAAGACGGAGATCATCCTCCTTTTTTGCATCCGGTCCGTGACAGACAAAGCATTTGTTAGAGAGAATAGGAAGGACCTCCCGTGCGAAGTCCACCTCCTTGGCTTCGGATTGCTGGGGGCTGCCCAGCGTGAGGGCGAGGAACGCAAAGGTACCCCGGGCGAGGCATCGTTGCGCTGCCAGTGTCTGAGATCTCATGACGGGTTTTCAGGACCAATGGTTTAAGTCCTAACACTTGTTAAACAATCCTCCTGCCAGCTCAACCCGAATTTTCATCTCATGGGATGGAGAAGTCTTTAATATATGAGCGAGAAGGGGTTGTTGGGCACAAAACTGATGATTCATTGATCCGCTCCCGGCGAGGTCGCAAGACTCTGAGAACGGGGTGTGCCTCTGCGCTGCTCATTCTCCGGGGCTGGGGCGATGTGGTGATTGGTCCATCTGCATCTTTCGGCCTTTACTTGGGGGGTGACACGGCAAAAATGCCACTCGGAACAGATTGCAGGTCCTCGCTTGCAAACCCCATATAACCCCCCGCCCTCAATGAATCTTCGCTCCTTTTTCGCCTTCCCGCTTTTAGGCATCCTCTTGTCACTCCAGCTCGTCCGTGGGGAGCAGGTGGTGATTCGGGAAATCATGTATCATCCGCAGATGGTCCCGGAGGGAGAGACTTCGCTCCCGGAGTTTATCGAGATCGAAAATCTCACTTCAAGCGTCTTTGATATTGCGGAGTGGAAGATTACAGGCGGGGTTGATTACACCTTTCCGGATTTTTCTGCGGCGGCTCCTAACGATTCATTTCTTGTTGGACGACGCAAGATCGTGGTGTGCCAAGGGGATCCTGCGGAATTCAGGGCCGCCTATGGGGTGTCCAATGCGATTCAGGTGTTTGGCCCGTGGACCGGGTCTCTTGATAATGCCGGCGATCGAATTACATTGCGGGACAAGAACGGTGTTGTGATGACCTCGGTGAGATACGACGACACCCACCCATGGCCGGTTGCGCCCGATGGAGCTGGGCACAGTCTCGTATTAACTGAGTCGGAGCGGAGGATCGACGACTACCGGAGCTGGGGAGCAAGCTCCAGAGTGGGAGGGTTTCCGGGTAATTCTGACAGCGCAGTAGTGTCTGCTCTTGTGATCAACGAGCTTCATTTTGACTCGGATGGAGATGTTGACTGGGTAGAGGTCTACAACACGTCGAACATCGTCCAGAGCCTCGATGGATATTTTTTGAGTGGAGCGCGAGGGTTTGGTGACAAAGCCGAGATATCGGGGTCGGTGCCACCCAATGGGTTTCTTGCCTTTGATGTGGGATTTTCTGATAACGGAGTCGCGTTCCTCGTGGACGGCAACAATGTGGTCCGGAGTGCGGTGGGCTACGACCGGGAGAGCCTTCGGGATCATGTCGCAGCCTTCCCCGATGGCTCTACGGATTTCTATTCCTCTGCCCAAGGAAGCAGGCAGGCGTCGAACAATCCTGACCGCGAAACCGGAGTGGTGATCAATGAGCTTATGGTTGAGCCCCCTTCCGGGCATCGGGATGGTGAGTTTATCGAGCTCTACAATAAAGGGGACACGATTGTGGATATGAGTGGTTGGCGAGTCGTGGATGGTGTGGATTTTCGCTTCCCTGCGGGGTCGACGATTGCTCCCGGTGAGTATGTGGTTATCGCTGCAAACGAGCGCATTACAGCGGCTGCCTTTCCCGAGGCCCGGATCATTGGGCAATATAGCGACAGCTTGAGCAATAATAACGAACTGCTCCGGATTGAGGATGCATGGGGGAACATGGTTGATGAGGTCCACTATCATACGGGTGGAGACTGGCCGGAAAAGGCCGGGGGCCTTGGTAGTTCACTCGAATTGCGGCATCCGACGATGGATAACTCAGTGCCCACGGCCTGGAGAGATTCTGATGAGTCAGAAAAAGGAGAATGGACGACATTCTCCATAACGGACAGCTATGACCGCCTGCGGACTATGGGAGGAGAAAGCAGCTACGAGGAGTTGCACATGCATGGAGTCGGTGACTGCGAGATCGCCATGCGGAACATGAACTTCGCATTGAGCCAGGGTGGACCCAACCTGCTTCCCGGGCGGGGGCAGAGGGTTAGCACGAACGGGCAGGGTGCTTCCGGCTGGTTGTGTCAGGGTACACACCACCTGAGTTATATGCAGGGACGCGATTTCCATCTCGTTTCCACAGGCCATGGGGATATCAAGGCTAACAGAGTGGAAATCGATGTGACCGGTATGAATCTTTCAGACAATCTGACCTTTGATTGCGAGGCTCGCTGGGTCTACGGAAAGCCCACCGTTATTGTGCATACGTGGGATCGTTCCTTCGGAGGTGTCCTGAGGTTGCCTGTTCCGAGAAATCTTGGGAGCGCAGGATCCAGTAACTCGGCCTTGATTCCCTCGGCTGCTCCTGCGTTGAGCGGGCTCATTCATAATCCGGCTGTCCCGCGTGGCAACCCTGTGCAGGTCACCGTCAGGGTCAGTTCATCGGATGCTCCAACGGTGAACCTGCGGCATCGCCTCGACAGCGCTAATCCTGACACGGCGTGGGGTACGACTCGAATGGTCGATGACGGATCTAATGGAGATAACATAGCAGATGATGGGATCTACACTGCGACTCTCTCTGAATACACCTCTGACGGGGTGATCGCCCAGTTCTACGTCGAGGCAGAAAGCGCAGGTGGAGAAGTGACCGTTATGCCAAGCCCCGCTCCTGAACGTCCCGCGATGTTCATCGTGGACACTACTGCAGTGCCCCGGGATCTGAGAAGCCAGCGTTTCGTCATCTCAGCCCGAACTGTGCAAGCTTTGGGTAATGCCGGCCAAGGCTCGGCTTTTAATTATGCCTTTCCCCGGCTTTCGAACCAGTTTTTCAACGCGACTTTCATAGGCAACGAACGGCATATCATTTACAATGCTGAATTCCGTAAGGCGGGTAGTCCATGGCAGCGAAGCGATAGCTTCAGCACCTCTCAAGGTAAGACCCTCAAGTGGAAAAGTCCCCGTGATAAGCGCTATCGAGGATGGGCTCGCCGGACGATTGATGACGACCCGGCGGTAGGAAGGTCCCACAACAACAGGCTGGTAAGATATTGGCTCTATCTGCTTGGGCACCCTTCCAACGAGCACGAGTTCGTTCGGATCGTGATCAACAACGGTCCGGCGATGATTCGTGAGGACGTGGAAAGTAACGCCAACGATTTTCTTAAACGCAACTGGGATCAGGGCGAAAAGGGAGAACTTTATCGTATCGATGATGAGTGGTGGTTTGACGATGGATGGAGCCGCACTCAGAGAAACGCAGACTGGGGAGTGGATGGACGCAGCGTGGAACCGAACATGTATCACGCTGAATGGATGAAGCGGTCGCGTGAAGACGAATACGACTACGGGTCATTTCTCAATTGGGTTTTCTCCGTGGGTCAGAATCGGTTTACCCGCGAGGAAATTGAAAGGATGGCGGACATTGACATGATGGCAGTGAATGCGGTGGTTCGTGGCTGGGTCGATGACTGGGACACCTTGACTCGAAACAGGGGAAAGAACGGATATTTTCTGCGGAGGCATAGCGATGGGAAATGGATGCTCCTGCAGTGGGACTCTGACCTGACCTACGGGAATACTTCGGCTCCATTTATCGGGGGCTTAACGGGAGTGCCTAATTTTTTCCGCAAACCCTACGTGGAGCAGAGGGTGAATTACTACATCGGGGAGATGGTGGAGAAGTATACCAGTGGATCTGAGCGTCTGGAGACATGGTTTGATCTCGAGGCGCGCTCCAATCGGAGAGTGTCCATTAATCCGAGTCGGTATCTCAACTTTAACAATTCGAGGGTCAATTATGCCATGAACTCTGAAATCGGAAGTGCCGTTGCGAATACCCGTTTTACTGTCAATGGTCCCTCAAGCACGGCTGCAGATGTCATTGACCTCAGCGGGACCAGCAACCATCGGGCGTTTGATATTCGCGTCGTCGACCGCCCAGATGTAGAGGTCCAGTTCACGGGGCAGACTGAGTGGGCTGCTTCGGGTATTTATTTGCGCCAAGGTCGTAACGAGCTGGAATTTCAGGCTCTTGACTCAGAGGGGCTGGTCGTCGGAACGGATGTAGTCGTGATCAATAAGGCAGGTAATGCTCCCCCGGTTGTCGATCTTGATAGTTCGCCCTCCTCTCTCAATGTCCCCGTACAGAGCACGCTGGTGGTTGATGGGGGCGCGAGCTTTGATCCTGAAGGGACGAACCTGAGCTATCGATGGGAAGTTGATGGGGACGCAATATTGGAAAGTCCGTCTCCCGAAATTGTTAACGTTCGCTTTCCGAGGCCCGGGTTGTATTTGCTCACCGCCACGGTAGAGGATCAGGACGCAACCGAGACCGTGACTACAAGAGAGATTACGGTGTATTCGGAATCTGAGTGGCATCCATTCTCGGATCAGACTCTCGGTGAGGGCTGGGTCGAAGAGAATGTGGAGGTTCGGCACGACTACAGCGGTAGTGCCTGGTATTCCCTGAATGATAGGCCGGGCGAGCTTACTCTGAAATTAAACGATGATTCCGCGAAATCGATGCGGACTGTGAATCCGCAATATCCGGTTCTCTGGCGCGATCTGGCCGGGGCGGAGGACGTTCTTCTCCAGACCGACCTGAGCCTTTCCTCCATTCAGCAGGGAGGATTCATCGCGGGCCTGATCGTGAGGGTTATCGAGGACGGGCAAGAGGTCACTTATGCGTTCGGAATGGAGAATGGAGACTTTTTGCGAGCGCGAAAGATTGTCGGTACGACTGAGACCCGCCTGGGAAGCGTTACATGGGGTGAAGGTGCCGCTGTCGTCCGTATGCGGAGGGTAGGGAGTGCTCTGCATTTTGATTACCGTGTTAGCCCAGGAACATGGGAAACCCTCCACTCCGAGGATTTCGGTGCAGAGGCATCCCTTGAGCGCGGAGGGATTTTTGCCTCAACTCCTTCGGCCCTTATGGCGCGCTTTGAGTTTGATTACTTCGTGGTGGTTGATCCTGCCTCTGAAAGTGCTGCGGTCGAGGACCTTCGAATTACGGAGGTTATGTATCACCCTCTTGATCTTGGGGTTGGATATGATTTGGAGTTTATCGAACTGGCCAACACGGGCAGCTCACCGATCGATCTTTCTGGTATCAGATTTGAGGATGGAAACCCGTTTTCAGGGCTTGTCTTTGATGGCCTTGAATTGGCTGCCGGAGAAATTGCTGTGGTTACTGCGAACCCATCAGATTTTAGAGCAATTTATGGAGAAGGAATCAGAGTCTTGGCCAGCTGGGCTGATGGAGGAATCAGTAATGGAGGAGAGTCCATAGTGCTCGTTGATGCCGAGGGTGATATTATCCACGACTTTGAATACTCTGATGACCCTCCATGGCCGGTTGAAGCTGATGGGGAAGGGTCCTCTCTGGAAGTCATTGATACCGAAGGGAATTATAATGACCCGTCCAACTGGCGTGCGAGTCTGGTTCTGGGGGGAACCCCGGGTATTGTGACTTCTGAGGGGGACTTGGATAACGATGGGCTTGACGATGCTGGTGAAGCGTTGGCAGGAACGGATCCCCTGAATCCTGACAGTGATGGCGATGGGGCACTGGACGGTAGTGAGGTTGATGCCGGAACTGACCCTCTGGACCTTCTCTCTGTCTTTAAGTTGATAGAGGTTACGAGGGTTGGAGATACCACCCGGGCAAGCTGGAACAGTGTCCCTGGGCGGAGCTACACTCTTCAAGTCAGCCCGGACCTGACCCCAGACAGCTGGGCGGATGTGGGAACGGTAGAGGCTTCTCGAGGCATTACGGTGCTGCCACATGTCTCTGCCGATGGTCAGGAGCTCTACTACAGGGTGGTGGTTGAGTGATTGAACATCGCGGAGGACACTCTGAAACAGGCCTTTTAGCGATCTGAGGAGCCTGAGCTCCTTTCGGGGAGCTTCGTGCTTTTGCATGCCACTTCTGGGTTAAAACCACACCTGATCGGGAAGACTGGTGTGCGGTATTCAACTTTGCTTGGGGGTCAAGTGACGATATTGTAACTCCTCGTCCAAGTTCTCCTTCCAAATAAATCCCATGAATTGCGTTTTTAAATTCTGCATACCTCTCGTCTTTGTCGGGGCCTTCTCATCCTTGAAGGGAGAGCAGGTAGTTATCAGGGAAGTGATGTATCATCCCCCTGCCGGGCTCCACGAATTCATCGAGGTGGAGAACCTTACCGCAACGATTTATGATATCGCCCAATGGAAGGTGAGAGGAGCGGTGGACTTTGACTTTCCGGTTTACGATTCCGGGAACCATGAGAGTAACTTTCTCAAGCAGTGGGAGCGCGTTGTCATTTGCGGAGTAGATCCTGCAACTTTCCGGGCGGATTACGGATTGCCTCAGTCTGTGCGAGTGCTGGGTCCCTGGACGGGATCCCTCGCCAATGAAGGAGAACGAATCAATATTCGGGACAAAAACGGAGCGACGGTTTGCACGCTAAGGTATGATGACCGTCATCCGTGGCCGGTTGCTGCCGATGGAGGGGGGCATAGCCTTGTTCTCGATAATGACAGTTACGCTATTGATGACTATCGAGTTTGGAGGGCGAGTAGTTCCCCGGGAGGCACACCCGGAGCAGGTGAGCCGGCGGCCGCAGAAGAGCCGTATTCGAACCCGGAAGTGGATCTTTCAGTCGGGCTCCCCTACATTAACTTCGATCACAACTGGAGGTATCTTGACAACGGTTCCAATCAGGGAGCCGGGTGGAAGAACCCGGGATTTAATGATGCGAGCTGGGACACAGGGCGGGGCCTCTTTGGTTATGAAACCTCGGTGGTTCCTTCGCCGGGAATTTCAACGCCCTTCGAAAATCCAAATGCGGCGGGTAATGACATTATTACCTACTATTTTCGAACGTCCTTTGAGTTTAATGGTGAGACTGAGGGAACCAGTATCTCCATCGACACAATTCTGGATGATGGAGCAGGCTTCTGGTTGAATGGGCAATGGCTGGGAGGAATCGGGGTCGAAGAGGGAGCGAGCTTCACGACAACAGCCTCCCGGACGGTGGGAGATGCGAGTGAAGAAGAGGCTATCGTGACCAGTAGCTCTCCGCCCTTGGTCGAGGGAACAAATGTTCTGGCAGTTGAGGTTCACCAGACCGGAACCACGAGTTCTGATGTCGTTTTTGGTGCAAGGGTAAACATTTCCACTCCAAGTGCTCCGAGTATCGTCATTAATGAGGTGCTTCCCCAGAATGGAGTCGGGTTTGTAGAGCTCTATAACCCTACGGGATCCTCAATCGACGTGGGGGGTTGGTATCTCAGCGATTCGGCAAGCAATCTTACGAAGTATCGCATCCCGGGGAGTCTGGTTATTGAGCCCGGGGGCCTCTCTTCCATTGGATATGCAGAAGCTAACTTATCAGTGGGCAATACGACTGTGGTCTATCTCACCCAGAGCGATGGTTCCACCATTGTGAATGGTATTGATACCGCTATGCCGAATGACGGGCGATCACTCGGACGTAAGCCTGCAGGAGCTGGAAGCTGGTTTTTGTTCACTTCGCCGACCCGGGATGGGGCAAATTCAAGTGCGGCAGAGTTGGGAGCAGTCCTCGCTATTAACGAGGTGCACTACGACGAGGATGGCAATATTGACTGGGTAGAGCTGTATCATGAGGGCGCTTCCTCTCAGGGGTTGTCGGGTCTCTATCTTTCAAGTCGAAGGGACTTCGGGGACAAGATGCCACTCACTGGATCGATCGGCCCTCGCGATTTCAGAAGTTGGCCTGTATCGTTCGGAACTGGTGGTGGTGATGAAGTTCTCTGGCTGGTGGATTCCGGGAACAGGGTGATTGATGCGGTGGTAGTCGAACAGGCTCGAGGGCGGAATTATTCAGCGGCTTATCCAGATGGATCTGGGTTGTTTTACTCCTCGGAGGTAGGAGGCCAAAACCGCGCGAATGATCCAACACGGGAAGAGGGTATCGTTATTACCGAGCTTATGGTGGAACCTCCTTCCAGTCATCGGGACGGTGAATATATTGAACTCTACAATAACTCCCGGGCTTCAATCAATCTAGGTGGCTGGCGTATTGATGAAGGTGTGAATTACACCTTCCCCTCCGGGGTTAGTCTTTCGGCTGGGGAGTATCTCGTGGTTGCCTCTAACCCCGGCTACACACGCGGGGCTCACCCCGGGGCGCGGGTGCTTGGCCCATATGATGGCACCCTGAGCAATAGCGGAGAGCGGCTGGCGCTTGTGGACTCGTGGGGTAATCTGGCCGACGAAGTGCATTATGCGACGGGTGGTGAATGGCCTGCCTTGGCGGGAGGGCTGGGAAGTAGCTTGGAACTGCGAAACCCCGACATGGATAACTCAATGCCCAGTGCATGGGCCGACTCAGACGAGTCCCAGAAGTCACGTTTCGAGACATACACTATCGAGGACCGGTATTTGCAGAATAACT
This sequence comes from Akkermansiaceae bacterium UBA5689, assembly GCA_002420305.1. Taxonomy (GTDB): domain Bacteria; phylum Verrucomicrobiota; class Verrucomicrobiia; order Verrucomicrobiales; family Akkermansiaceae; genus Roseibacillus_B. The sequence goes on from DIHT01000044.1 coordinate 13,214, forward strand.
CCCGTGGGGGGAGTTCCAGTTATAAGGAGTTGCATATTCATGCCGTGGGAGATGCTCATATTGCTCTTCGGAACATGAGTCTTAGGCGGGGTGGGAATGGATCGAATCTTCTCCCAAGCTCAGGAGAGAGAGTAGTCACCAACGGAGACGCTTCCAACGGGTGGCTTTGTCAGGGAACCCACTACCAGACCTACATGTCGGGTAACGAGCTGCGCGTGGTCTCCACAGGGCATGGGGATGTTAAGTCTAACCGATGTGAGATCGATGTGACCTCGATCTCTGATAATGACGATCTTGTATGGCAGTGCCAGGCCCGGTGGGTATACGGAAAGCCCACCCTCGTAGTGAATACTTGGGACCGAAGCTTTGGTGATATCATTCGGCTTCCCATTCCACGGAACCTGGGCACTCCGGGCTCAGAAAATTCGAGCGCGGAGGAGCAGGCGATGCCAACCCTGTCAAAAATCATGCATTCCCCACCAGTGCCCACGTCTTCTGACACGGTCACGATTACTGCTCATGTGAAATCGGTCAGATCGTTGAATTCGGTGAACCTTCGACATCGCCTCGACAATGCGACGTGGAGCAACTCCTGGGGAACGCAGGCCATGAATGACAACGGGCAAGGTGGAGATCTGGAGGCAGGTGATGGAGTTTACACTACCACGTTGCCCTCGCGTGGCGATGGAACAATTGTTCAGTTTTACGTGGAAGCAACCTCCGCTGCAGGAACTAATCATATTCCCCGTTCAGCACCTGATGCACCGGCGCTCTATGTTGTCGATAATAGTAACATTCCGACTGATCTGCGAACCCAGCGCTTCGTGATCTCCGCGCGTGACATCGACTATACTGGCGGGGGAACGTCCGGAGAATCG
>DIHT01000044.1:14395-29671 GCA_002420305.1 Akkermansiaceae bacterium UBA5689
GAACGTCCGGAGAATCGAAAAATAACTACGCGTTTCCGCGACTCTCGAATCAATACTTCAATTCGACGTTCATCAGTGAAGAAAATGAGGTGATTTATAACGCCGAGATCAGGAAAAGCGGGAGTCCGTGGACCCGGTCTGACGGAGAAGATTTGTCGAGAGCGAAATGGAAATCTCCGCGAGACCGTCGGTTTCGTGGCTACACCAAGCGCGCGATTGATAACGATGCCGGAGGTGGACGGGGATACCATAACCGGATTATTCGCTATTGGCTGTACTTGCTTGGACATGCCTCAAACGAGAATGAATTCGTCCGTGTGATTATCAACGGGAGCAGTGCTTCGCTTCGGGAGGACGTGGAGCCTAATGCCAATGACTTTCTGAAGCGGAACTGGGAACAGGGAGAGAAGGGAGAACTCTATCGAATTGATGATGAGTGGTGGTTTGAAGATAACTGGAGTCGAGGGCAACGGAATGCAGATTGGAGCTATAAGGGAACGCGGGAGCCTGAGAGATACCACGCAGAGTGGATCAAGAGATCTCGGGAGGATGAGTATGACTATTCCTCCTTCGTGAACTGGGTAGAGCAGGTAGGCCAGGATAATTTCACCCGGGCAGAAATTGAACGGCTTGCCGACATAGATCTTATGGCAGCGAATGCAGCTGTCCGGGGGTGGGTCGATGACTGGGACACTCTGACAAGGAATCGAGGCAAGAACGGTTACTTTCTTCGCCGTTATTCAGATGGAAAGTGGCAGCTGGCTCAGTGGGATTCCGACCTTACATTTGGTAGTAGTTCTGCGGAGTTCATTGGGAACCTCTCAGGCGTGAGGAATTTCTTCTACAAGCCTTATGTTCGCCAGCGGCTCAATTACTACATAGGAGAGATGGTCGATAAGTATACCGCTGGTTCGGGGCGCCTGAGTATGTGGTTGAACCTGGAAGAGGCAGCTTCAAGCTCTTACTCAGCCAACATTTCGACCTACAATAATTTCAATAACAGTCGCGCGAATTATGCTCGGAACAATGCCATCGGCTCGAGTTCTCTGAATATGGATTTTAATATCACCTCGGGAGGAGGTGGGACGGTTCGAACGGGTGGTCAAACGCTGTCTCTGCGTGGAAGCAGTCCCTACAACGTATTTTCGGTTCAGGTCGAAGATCACCCGGAGGCTGAGTGGGTCTTTAATTCGGAGACCAGCTGGACCGTCAGTGGAATCCAGCTGAAAGAGGGGATAACGACCCTTACCATGCATGGACTGGACCGGGACGGGAATGTTGTCCACACCGATACCGTCAACGTCAACAAATCTGGAAACGCACATCCAGTGGTGGAAATGGATTCGAGTCCTGATTCCTTCAATATCTCAGTGGCAGATACTTTGGATATCGACGCGGCAGATAGCTACGACCCCGAGGGGAGAGGTCTCGAGTTCTCATGGTCTGCGACGCCGGAAGGGAGTGTTGTTCTTGCCAACCCAACAGTAGACAGTGCAGAAATCACCTTTGGAGGCCCTGGGCTCTATGAGGTTGTGCTAGCGGCGTCTGATGATGATGGAGAAAGCCATTCCGAGATGAGAGAGGTTTCTGTCTATGCGGACTCAGGATGGAGCCCATTCACCTCAAGGTTACTCGAAAGTTGGTGGGTCCCTGAAAATGTAGATGTCCGGCATGACTACAGTGAGGGTTCCTGGTACTCCCTGAACGACAGGCCCGGTAATCTGGTGCTCAAACTGGGTGATAACGTGGCGAGGCCGCTCACGGGATCGAACCCCTCCTTTCCTGCTATCTGGCGTGAGATTCCCGACTCTGCGGACTTTGTCCTTCAGACGGATCTATCGCTCGACTCGGTGCAACGTGGGGACTTCATCTCGGGGCTTATCGTAGAAATACAGGAGGGCGCAGCCTCAACCCGGTATGTGTTCGCAATGGAAGACGGTAACGCTTTGCGCGTCAAACGTTCCAGCGGAGGTGCCTTCACGCAACTCTTCAACAGGGCGTTTTCGGAGGGGTCGGCGGTCATCCGAATCCGGAGGGACGGGAGAAACCTGCGCTTCGAGCGCCGGTTGGAGCCCGGCGTCTGGACGGCAATCTATTCACGCTCCATACCTGCTTCAGCTACTGCCGGAAGAGGCGGGATTTTTGCAGCTAATGATAGTGCTCGGGCGTCTCGTTTTAAATTCGATTACGTAATGCTGATAGATCCTTCGGTATCCAGCCCAGCCGCAGATCATCTCCGAATCACGGAGCTCATGTATGAACCTGTTGAAGGGAGTGCCCTTGAATTCATTGAGTTGGTCAATACCGGGGCTAATGTCCTGGAACTCGACGGAATCGGGTTTGATGACGGTGATCCCTTTAACGCCTTCAGCTTTCCGGCTGAGGCACTCGCTCCCGACGAGCATGCCGTTGTGGTTGCAGACCTCGAGGCCTTTCGGGCGAGGTATGGGCCAGGAGTGCGAGTGCTGGGAGAGTGGGCTGCAGGTGCACTCTCAAACAGTGGGGAGAACATTGTCCTTCGGGATAGTTCGGGAAACCTTGTCCACGACTTCAATTACGACTCGGTTGAGCCATGGCCGCTGGCGCCAGCAGGGGACGGTCCATCGTTGGAGATCATTGATACCGAGGGTGACTACAATGACCCTCTTAACTGGAGAGCCAGCGCGGTAGCAGGAGGGACTCCGGGTGCGGGATTGCTTCTTGATAGTGACGGGGACGGTCTCAGTGATACCGATGAGTCACTCGCGGGTACCGATCCGCTCCGCCCGGATACAGATGGCGATGGGTCTCCCGATGGATCCGAAATTGCGGCTGGAACTGATCCACTCGATGGGGCTTCGCTCTTCCAGATAACGACGCTGAGCAGAGATTCTCTAACTGGTTTTGTTACAGTGAGATGGGATAGCGTGCCAGGAAAGAGTTACACCCTCGAAGCAAGCGCTGATCTGATCAACTGGGAAGTAGCCTCTTCAGGAATTATCGCAGTGGGAACAGTAACCTTGCAGCTTGACCCCCGGGCCATCGGAGAGGATCAGCGATTCTATCGAGTGTCGGTGGAAGAATAAGGAAAATCGCAGCCAGGGATCCTGAATTTAATTTGGCTGGCTCCCCGGAATTCCGGGGGCCTTCCTGCCCCCCAGTAGCTCCACCATGGCATGTCCCATGTGTTCGCCAATCAGCCAGTAAGTTTCTGCGTTGCAGCACCAGTGATAGCGGATCGGGCGAGGAGAAATCGGGCCATCCCTGAAAAATCCTCGGGTCTCGACGTAGCGGGTTGTTTCCTTGAACTCATCATAACCGGTGACAGCCTCCTGCGCCTTCATGATCATGAGGCGCCGGTCGATGTTCTGGTCCCATCCGCCAAAGCCGCTGCCCGCAATGACAAACGGGAGCTGGGGAGAATTTAACTCGTTACGCATGTCGCGGATTAGGTGGGCGAGGTTTGATTCATACTCCACACTATCGACCTTGCTGCACCCATCATTCCATCCTTGATGCCATCCAAAGCCTGCTAGGTTGGGACGATAGCCCGCCAGTGAGGGAAATTCGGATTCGAGATTCTTAAGGCGCTGTTTGACTGAGGACACCAGATTGTCGAATTGGTCTCCGATTCCCTGGCCCCTGGGCTTTCCATTGCGGTGAGCCCCAGCACTTGGCGGACGCCATGGGCCAGCCAGACTCGTGCCCCCTGGACCGAATTTCAGCAGGAGGATGGGCTCCTCGATTTGGTCTCCAACCGTCCACCCGAATCCAAGCTCCGGACCAATGGCTCCCTTTGCAGCCCAACCTCCTACGCCGAGATTACCAGATCGGCCGAGCCACGAAATCCAGACATCCTTTCGCGTGATCCAGTTCCCATTGGCATGCAGATGACGGTAGCGGGAGGCAGTGGCAGGATCCCTAAGCAGGCTTTCGAGGGTTCCTTTCTGGTTTCCTGCAATACGCCCGTGCCCCTCCATGTTCGATTGGCCTGCAAGAATGAAGATCGTAACAACTTTTTCCGCCGCTTGTCCTTGAAGGGCCAGAAACAGGAAAAAGAATATGAGTATAAATCTGGGTAAGGAGGGCATGATATATTGTGGGTTGCGGGTGGATTGAAGGCAGGCATCACCGATTATCAGTTTGATATCTGAAACCGTTCGAAGTGACGCTCAATGGATGTTCCATAGTGTTCTTTCAGAGTGTCGGGATAGGAGCGCTTATTGCGGAGTTGTTCCGGGTCGAGTGGGCGATCAGCGAAGTCTGTCCAGCCCATGAAGTGAATGGTTTCCGGAATGCCTTCCAGCCACAGCTTGGAAGCCTTGAAGTTTGCCTTCATTCCGTTAGCGACCAGGGATAAGCCGATTCCGGATTTGCCTGGCCAACGGGTGCTAAGAAGCGCTTCTCCCGGATGTGAGCCAAGGACCGAGTAGCCCGCCATTCCAGAAAAGTAACGAGAGTCAAGACCCAGAGCGTCCAAAAGGCTTGGCATGATGTCCATGTGCGAAACCAGATCCTGATTTGGTTGCGTGGTTACCCATTTCGGCCATCGAATCATAATCGGAACCTCTACCTGTTCGCGTCTCAGGCTGGAGCAGTGAAACCAGGATCCATTCTCCTGGAATTCCTCTCCATGATCACCAGTCAGTATGATGATGGAATTTTCGTAACGCCCCGTGGACTTGAGGTGTTTGATGAAGTCCTCCATCTGCCGATCAATCCAATTCACCGCGTTTTCGTATCTTTTTACAACCTCGCGTATCTGTTCGGCGGTAGGCTTGAGAGCGGAAAAGTTGATGGCTGAGCAGTCCTCGTGAATTGGGGTAAAATCTCTACTGGGCCAATAATAGTTATAGTGAGCTGAGTCCAGAGATATGAAGTGAAGTTTCCCGCCTTTTGGGCTGTCCTGGAGTTCGCGCTTCAGATCATCCATAATGACAACCTCACGCTCTGGAACATCCAGATTTCCGGGGATCATGGGTGCGTCGAGAAACCGGTCTGCAAGTTTGTGGTTCCTTCCGAAATTGAGGTCACACATCTTCTTATAGGAAAGGTCGCAGACGGCTCTCACGCTGAAACGGTATCCAAGTTTATGAAGAAGGCGCAGAGGATAGCTTCCCTTGAATCCATCAATGGATTCGTCTTCTCGAAGAGATTCCCGCCAGTCAATACCAACTCGGCTGTGGAATAGCGTATACCAAGAAACGGGAGTGCAATTGGATCCTGCGAAGGTTGTCTTAAACTGCTGGCACTCCGTTTTGGCGAACTGAGAGAGAAAGGGCATGACCTCGGGTCGGACAGAATCTGTCCGCCAAGTTTCTACCATGACAACATAGACGTCCGGAGTTCTCTCCAGTTTTGGAGTCGGCCCCGAGAGGAGGAGTTCCTCCTGGCTGCCGGTCATGGTTCGTGTGAAATCAATAGAGAGTTTTTCCAGACCTGGATCAGGGCGGAGTAGGCCAAGATGGAGATCGAAGGTGGTGTGCTCATCCTGCCAGACGTGCTTTCGCATACTGATCATGCTGAGGCCCTGTTGCGCGATAGCGCCTATCCAAAGGCCAAGGCCGATCAGGACAGCGCTTGTAGTGCGGAGTCGAAAGTTAAATCTCAGGGAGGCTCTCTGGAGGAGTTGATAGAGCCCTCCCACCAGTGCGATTATTGTAAGCCCGGCAACGACAACAAGGAGCGGAGAGTACGTGATTCCGGCCGCTTCTAATTCTACCCTCAGATTGAATTTTCCGTCGAGGGTCAGGTTGTTGACAAGGTCGATCAGGGGTTGTTTCCAATAAAGATTGGAAAAGTGATTTGCCAGACTCAGCAATGGAATCAGCGAGGCGCCGAGGATGAGGAGCCAGCGAGTGTACGACGGGAAGAGAGACCAGAGGCCTTGGAATAAAAGAACTGCTGCAGCGAGGAAGGTTCCAATTGAGAGAAGTCTCCCGCTAATGATAAGAATGAGCTCCCAGCTATTCCGCTCCTGTATTGCAGAGAGAGATAGGAAATCGAGTGTAAGCAGAGTGGCCATTGTGATGAGCCAGAAGATACCGTTGAACCGCCACCCGCGGGGGGGGGCGTCTTGGGAAGAGGGCGGGGTGGCTGGCTCTATTTTCGTGTTTCGCAGGATATGAACACTCCCTGCAATGAGAGTCATCAGCCATGGAAGCATGGCGGCGAGAGCGGCCCAATAGAGAGTCTGAGGGAATGCCGGTAGCAGAGAGAGAAGCAGGAGCAGGATTGCCGCCCCGTGGGAAATCAATGCGATTCGATGTGCCTTTGGCTCTGACGGACGGCTCCGGTTAGCGTGATGATAGAGGCGGGTAAGAGTCCCCATGATGATCACCCCGAGAATCATCGCTCCAGTAGTCAGCAAAATGTTATAGCCGAAATTACCCGGCCCCATTTTCAGAGTGACTTGAAACGGGGATTGAAAAAGAAGAATTCCTGTGACCCAGGACAGGGTGAATACGAGATCCCAGTTAGGTGGTCGAGAGCAACGCGGGATCGATTCGTGACCCATGGGTTTCTTAGTTTCGGTGAGAGGGGGAGGGGGCGAGTGTCCCACTCTTTTTCATGGATGCAAGAGGATCTGGATGACATCCAACTTGCAAAGGTTCGTTCTTGGTGTTTTTTAAACCCTCCTCATGCCGACTTACGATTATCTATGCGAAGAATGCGGACACCGTTTCGAGTTTTTCCAGAGCATGAATGACGAAAAGCTGCGTGATTGCCCGAAGGATGATTGTGATGGGCCGGTGAAGCGATTGCTGGGCACGGGCGCAGGGATCATCTTCAAGGGAGGCGGATTTTATGAGACGGATTACCGTAGCGAATCCTATAAAAGTGGGGCGAAGAAAGAGTCAGAAGCGTCAAAGCCGAAGGAATCAAAATCATCTGATGCCTCCGGCTCGGGATCAAAGGGTGACAGTGGGGCGGGTAGTGGAGGGAGTTCATCCAAGTCAGATTGAACGAATCAAGGTGCTGCATGCGGTCTGAGGTCTCGACAGCTTCACCGCGATACGAAATACTGAGGATTCAAAGATGGCCGATCAGGATAACGATACCGGGAAAAGGAGTAGTTCGGGCGAGAAGATAGAGCGTAAGCCTCCCCCGTCCCCAACGCGGAAGGCCCTGTTTTTCAAGAACTTGTTCTATCTCTCTCTCCTCGGGCTGGTGGGAATCGGTTTGCTGGCGCTTGTCTCTTTCGATCCTCAGGATCTCTCCGACGTTGACGGATATGTTGAGGATTCTTCAGCGGTGATCCCCGGAGGGCCTAATCTAGTCAATCTTCTGGAGAATACCGCACGGAATAAGAATGGAGTTCGCCTCACTGAGGAACAGATTAACAACTACATTCGTCGGACTCTTAAATTTGAGCAGGGCGGATGGTTCGAGAGTTTCGTCACAGCACGAGGAGTGTGGGTGAGGTTGCAGGAAAATGTTGTTGAGGTGATTATCGAACGAGAAGTCTGGGGTAAGCGTCATACGATCTCGATGCTGCTGGAACCGGAGCAGACAGCTCAGGAAGATGGGGGAATCAATACGACTGTAAGCAGGGGGAAAGGCAAGTGGGGTCGTGCGAAGGTTCTCAACGGTTTTATGCTTCTCACTAACTCCTCCTTTTCCTCTCTTCGTGAGGCCTACGCAGCGGAGACTCAGCAGATTTGGGACATGTTTCGTGGAAGGTTTCAGATCAAGGTGTCTGATGGTGTCCTCGAGTTGTCTCCACCTGAAGAGCCCTCTCTCAAGACTAAGGCCTGATCATTGCCGATTCGCCCTGCGTCGTGAGTGGTGAGGAAACTTGGTAAGGATTTGATCAGAGTGGCCTCAAATGTGCTGCCTTCTTGCAATTCGGGATTCCCTGAGTCATTAGTAATCCCCCCAATTCACGTGAATATTGCTTGTCGATCCCTAGCCTGCATTTTGTGGGTTGCTCTCATTCTTCCTGAGGTCCGCTGTCAGGGAGAGGGTCCTTCTTTGTTGGATGAGCAGTTGTCCGAAGCCGCTCTTCAGGCGCCGGCGTCCTCCATAGCGGCTGATCTGCCCGGGGAGGAGAATTCTCGGACGAAGGTTGCGAGGACTGAGAGCGAGTCGCGCCAGTTCGTTGTCTACGGGGCGGACTTCTCGACTCGTGTCGCATTGGCTTCCCTTGCAGAAGGCGTCAGGAAGGCTCTGATGGGGATGATTGGGAGAGAAGATGAGCAATGGGAGCACTCCATCGTGATCCAGCTGCGTGAAGAGGAAGGACCAATTAAGATGGCATATTTTGAGGTTCCCGGTGGATATAGGATTCAAATCGAAATGTCGCTCGGTCGAGGTAAGCCTCTTGGGTTAGAGAGGGCTCTCCTCGAGGTTTTGCTCATTGAATACGGGCTCAGAGGTCGTGCGGGTGAGGCGGTGGAGTCAGTTGGGGTCTCGCTTTGGCTAGTAGAGGGAATACGAGAGAGTTTCCGGTGGAGAGAGGGCGCACGCGAATACGTGATGTATCAAGCGCTCTTCGATAAGAACGAGCTCTATCCCGTGGAGAAAATTATGCAGGTTGAGCGGCTGGAGGGTATGGATCCGATCTCAGAAGCGGCCTTTCAGGCGTCTTCCGGGGCACTGGTCATGTCCCTACTCGAGCAGGATGGAGGCCAAAAATCGATGCGATTGATGCTCAGAGAGATTTCCACCTTTGAGGGTGATCAGGTGGCGCTAGTGAGGAAGCATTTCCCTGGTATGAACTTGGGGCCAGAAAGTCTTTCAAAGTGGTGGGCGCTGCAGCTGGCACAGATGGCAGAAAAGCCATTTCCCTATGTATTGAACATTAATGAGACAGAGAGGCAGCTAAGAGAGATTCTAAAGGTGCGTTTTAATGATTCCACCGGAAGTTTGATCACGATAGCGGCGCATGATTTTCGGGATCTCTTGGCGCTTCCGATCACGGAGAGGGAAGCCTGTATTCTCCCGGTAGCGGAGAGACTTCGTCAGTTTTTTTACCGTGCGTTCCCTGCGCATCGGCCCATCTTGCGGGAATACCTTCTCCTTCTCGGGGAGATCATTACCGACAAGGATGAACAGATAGCGGAGCGCCTTCAGAATCTTCAGGCTGAGCGAGACCGTCTCGCTGCCCTCGGGAATCGGACACGGGACTATTTGGAATGGTATCGCATTACGAGCTCTGAGGAATTGACCGGCGAATTCGACAGCTTTATCGATTTGAAGAGCCGTCTGGAGGTTATGTCCGGCAAAAACGAAGGTCCAATTGGTGTCTACATGGATTCCATGCAGCGCCTTTTTTCAGAGCAGCGCGAGACTCAGGAGCCTTGAGACCTGCTAGCGAATTGATCGTTAACGGAGTTGGTGAGACCGCTGCCGGGAGAAACAGGCTTCCGTCTCTGGAAGCGGGCAATAATTCCCCATCGTGGGTTTCCGATCCAAAGCACTCATTACTTGCGGACGAGTAAGCGTGGTGGGAGGGATTTGTTTATTTCTTCGCAGCTGCTTGTCGGCTTTTTAGAGCGGTTTCCAGAATGAAGTTTGCCGCATTCTCGGCTGCGTTGGGCCGGGCGCGGAGGGAAAGGCTCTCTTTTTGTCTCCTCCAAAGTGAGGCTTGTTCGGTGAAGAGCGCATCCAGAGCAGCGGTAAGGGTGGCCTCAGTGTCGGCAAGAGATCCGCCTCCAATTTGCTGGAGAAGTTCAAGGTTGCCCTCTTCTTGTCCGGGGACAAGGTGCCTGATGAGCATGGGGCAGCATGCCGCAAGTGACTCATGCACGGTTGCTCCTCCTGCCTTTCCCACAACCAGATGATGTTCACAGAGAAGTTGTGGCACCTTACGGCACCACCCCTTGATTCGCACTCGACCCGGATAACGTTTTTTTATTTTACAGGCGGCACGGTAAAGGCGCCGCAGGTTTCGCCCGAGGACAATAGTCAACTCAGTAGGCCATTGGCTGCCTTCAAGAATAGCCTGAGCCGTATCAGACATCGCTGTTTTGCTCGCCGTTGGAAAATATAAGATCCGGAAGGGAGTTGCCGAAGCGGTTGGAGAAAGAGGCTTAAGGGTGTTCAGAAGTGGATTTACGGGGAAGCCGATATTGAGAATTTCGTCCCCGGATATTTTCTTTGCCTCCATGCGCTTTTTGGTCTCCTCATCGGTGACGATCCAGAAATCAGTTGGGGCTTTCCGCCATGAAGCATTAATTTTAATTGAATCAGTGACGATAGTGATGACAGGTCGGGGTCGGCCACCCTCTCGGACATAATGCTCAAAGAAGTAGGGATAGAGAGGAAAGGTGGAGACAATGATATCAGGATCAAACTCGTTAACCTGTAGAGTAAAAGTTTGCTGCATCCGGCGTCTGAAAGGAAATTTCTGCTGCGAGAAGTCTCTTTGTTCAACACCGTCGTAAATCTTCTTCCATGTGCCTGGTAAATACGTGGTGATAAAGCGGTAGGTTGCCCGGAGAAGATTGTTGAAGCGCGGGGTAGCCTTTGCGGAGGGATCTATGATCAGGGAGTCAGCTCGGCCCTCCAAGGCCATGGCGATTCCCCGGGCAGCAGTATTGTGCCCGTCGCCGAAGCCAGCAGTTGCGATTAGCACGCGGACTGGACGGGAATGGCTCATCGAGGTCAGTTGTAGAACACGGTTTGGGCTTCGGCCAGTAAGGTCTCGTGAATATTTCTCTCCTAAAGCCTAAAGGTCTAGGGTTGTCAGCAGTGGGAATTGCGAGCAGTCTGGGGTTCCTTCAATGGCTGAGGAAGACGGACTTGGAAAGCGAAGCGAGGATGCGGCTCCGGATGAGTCCTCGCAGGTGATTCGGCTGCCCGTTCAGGCTGCTGAGAGCCGGGAAGCGGGGGAGGCGAGAAGAGATCTGAGCCCAGAAAACGTCCCCTTGGAAAGTATGATGCCCGGGTCGGAATTCACGGGTGAGGGCAAGTTGAAATTAGATTCTGCGTTAGAGGATCTTGGGGTGGGATGGGATACTCCGGAAGGAGCGAGCACGAGTGCGATTCCGATGGGATGGCTAGCCTTAATAGTAGTTCTTCTTATTCTTCTTGGAGTGTGGGGGGTGGCGACGCTGAATAATGGAGCTGGTCATTTGAGAAGTAGAGAGGCTGCCGCCGATACGTGGAATGAGAGGAGCGCCTTGGAAACGGTGTCTGCCGAGAGGTGGCTCGAGCGCCTGGAAGTCCGAATGGATGCGTATTTGCGAGCCTCCTCGGTTGAGGAAAAGGCAAGGTATGTGAGAGATCGAGGAAGGGTGCTTCCATTGATGAAAGATTATTACCTGCGTCACCCGCTGACTGCTGAGAAGGTGAGCGTAATCAAGAACATCCGCCCGACCGAGGTAGGCAAACGCCCTTTCTTCGTTGTGGAGGTAGCCGTCGAGGGGGAAGAAGAGCTAGGGTTATTGCTGGTGGAGGATTGTGAGGATGGTGAGCTTCGTTTTGACTGGGAGTCGGAGGTGACCTACCAGCCAGTGGAAATCGCTTCTTATATTGAAAATAAGCCAACTGAATCGATGGCATTCCGGGCCTACGCACAGCTGGACTCGTTCTACAGTTTTGAGTTTTCTGACCAGAGTCGCTACCAGTCCTTCAAGCTGACATTCAGGGAAGATGAGGAGTTTCTCTTTGGATATGCCGACAGGAGTAGCGTTGAAGGGCGTGGGTTACTTGCGCTTCTTGAAGAGAAAGAAGAGGGGCTTCCTGTGCTCGTTCAGTTACGCTTCTCCCAGGATACAAAGTCCGTCCGGTCCGTCCTGATCGAGAAAGTTCTTGCGACCTCCTGGGTTTGGTCCGGGGAGGAGAGGCATACGGATCCTTGAGGATTGTAATCAGTCTGGTTGCGGGGGCGGTTCGGGGGTGATAGAACCTTTCATCCCGACGGTTTTTATTGGATTTGCGTCGGCGTGTTCGTAAACAAAATCGATAATGAAACAAGTCATCAGATCATTAGGTATTGCAGCGGTCGCTGTCCATGCGCTGCTCGCTCTGGAAGCCGTAGCTCAGGAGGCACCTGCGGTGTTCAGCAACTACCTTGAGCTGGGAACTTCTGCAAGGGGGCAGATGGTCGTGGTTGAGCCTCCAAAGGAAATTACCCGGTATGTTGCAAAGGTGGAAGAGGCTGCGCGGGCAGACCCTGCGTGGTTCAAAGTGTACTCAAAGAGTGCCAAGCCAGGGATCCCATTGCCTTTCCATGAAAAACTGGGTTTAAGCAAAGAGGATTATGCAGACTACAATAAGTTGTGGGATGAGAGGAAGATGGTGCCGTTAAAAGATGGAAATGTCGTGGTGAGACTGGAGCAGGCCAAGCCGGGTGAATGGATGATTCGTGTTTCGGGTAAAGGAGCGCCTCTTTCGCTCCTGCGATACCAGCAGGGTAAGGATGTGGTCAAATCACCGAATGGAGAGCTTGCCCGTCTCAAGGATATTGATGCCGATCCACGCAGTATTCTGGGCAGGTGGACCGGCCACGAGTGGAGATTCCAGGAGGAGGATACCCTTGGGGAAATAAAGGAGAATTTTGGTATTGGCACGTTGGTAGGGACCAAATGGGGAATTCTTGTCTACCGGCTGCAGGAAACCTCTTCTACGGGAAAACTTCTCTTCGACAGAAGCATGGTGATCAGATTTCCCATAAAAGGAAAATAGCGCCTCCTCGTTTTTGAAAAATAGTCGGCGAGCATCTTTTTGGAATCTGGGTATCCGCTGGTGTGTGGTGCCTTTAATGATCTTCTTTGCTGGATCCCTTCTCATCTCCAATCTTGCTTTGCAGATGGGAGCAGTAAAAGGAAAGCTCGAGAAAAGACTGAAGAATCGGAGTGGTGTCAGCTGGGAGATTGGATCTCTTTCATGGACGCCCTGGACAGGGGTGCAGGTTAGAAAGGTCGTTGTTGAGGGGCCGGCGGCAGGGGGCAGTTCGACCGTGCGCCCTCTCTGCCGAGCTGAACTGGATGTACAACTACACTGGGGCTCTCTGCTGCGAGGGGCAGTAGATCTGAGAGAGGTCAGGGTTCGAAGTGGGCAGATTGCAATTCCGATGGAGCTACTTTTCCTGCTGAGCGATGAGGGAAATCAGGCCAGAGCGATGGAGTCAAAACCTTCGCTCGTGCCGGTGCCTGTGCCCCGGGTAGAAAGACAAGAGGGCGAGCCCAAGACAGCAAACAAAAAGCAGAAGCCCAGACCCTCCTTAGATCACAAAAAAGCAAGTCCCGCGGCGGCCTCATCTTTCAGGGTCATCATAGATCAATGCGACATGGAGGTGTATTCTAACGAAGCAGATGGGAATCCTACATTGAAGCTGCGCAATTTGAGCGGAGAATTACCACTGGGAGGGAAGAATTCTTCCGGTTTGATTCGGTGTGAGGGGCTTTCTATCGGGTCACAGTTTTTCAAAATGAACTGGGTTAGCAGCGTTGAATGGCAGCATCCCTCTCTCAATCTGCCCCCAGCAGAGTTTGTGTGGAATGGCGTTACGATTCGTAGTGAGGGTGTTCTTCAGATGCTGGGCACGCCCCGTTTTGCCGTTCGGATTGATATTCCTGCAGGCGAACTGCCTTCTAACGAAATTGCCCTGCCATCTGGCGTGGGGGTGAAGCTTAGGGCGAAGCGATTGAGCCTTCGAGGCGCGCTCAGTGGCCGTCTGACTCTACTGTCCAGCTGGAGGGGTGATCTCGCAGTGGACGCACTGGGCGTCTCTCTGGGGCGTGATAAAACAAAGCAAGGTGTGCTCTTCAATGAAGGGCGAATGATGGCGGTAGTGCGTGGGGGCAGATTTAATGTTCTTGATGCTCGGCTCCAGAGTGAACGTTTGTCTCTTCTGGGTAATGGCGTTCTTCTACCCAACGGCCAGCTTGGGGCGGTGATGCGTGTCGTTGCGGATCAGGAGTATGCTGCGACACTTACCCGGTTTGCGATTGGAGCGTTGTGGACAGGCGGGTGGACTAGATCCTGGCTTATGCCGATGGAAACTCCGGACCGCTACTACAGAGACATCGTATTGGAGGGAACGGTGAATCAGGCGAAGGTCAATGTAGGCCGGAAAGGAGAGAGAATGAATGTAGAGCAGGCATGGAGCCGGATGCTCGCGTTCCTGAGAAAGGAAGCTCTTGAGCCAGAAAAAAGAATGACAGCCAGACCGGCAGAGCAAATGTTTTCCCAATGAGAGTGATCGCAGGCAGGGCGCGGAGGATGCCTTTAAAGGTGCCGCCCCAATTGACGCGGCCCAGCACTGACCGGCTGAGGGAGGCCCTTTTTTCAATTCTGCAAGGTCGTCTTGTGGGAGGCAGAGTGCTGGATCTTTTCGCGGGCTCCGGGGCTCTAGGAATAGAGGCTCTCAGCAGAGGAGCGGAGAAAGCGGTGTTTGTAGAGCGAAGTCGAGATGCAGCCCGGTGTATCAGGGAGAATCTAGCAAAGCTGGGCTTGGAGGAGTGCGCCAGAGTCCAGGAGGGGGATGCTTATGAGTATCTGCTCACGGCTGACGAAAGTTTTGACCTCATCATGGCAGATCCGCCATACGCATCGAATAGCAGTAGAGATTGTGCCGGTGAGTTAATGCAGGATCCATCGCTAGCGGGGCAATTGGCAAATGACGGGATCCTGATTATTGAGGTGGAGGCTAATCGAGAGGAGATGGAGGCCCCCGGATGGCAGATGATAGATCGACGGACCTACGGTAGGAGCTCGATTCTGTTTTACGCTAGGAAGTAGTCTCGATACCTTCGAAAGTCATGAATGCGTGGGTGCGGTTAATCTACAACCTTCTCCTGCCTGTGTTCTGCCTGCTCGCTGCACCGGCATGGGTGATTAGGATGGCCCGTCGAGGAGGTCTGGACTGGCGTCTTCTCCAGCGAATCGGAATTTACCGGGGCTGTTCTGATGAGGAGGCCCGGGAAACGGTCTATGTTCATGCGGTTAGCGTGGGGGAGGTTCGGATGGCGCTCCGGTTAATTATGCGGTGGCAGCAACGTGACTCCCTGAGGCAGTTTGTGATCGCGGCCACAACTTCAACAGGATTTCAGGTGGCTGACAGAGAAGCGCCGGAGGGAGTTCGAGTGATTTACAGTCCCTTGGATTTTCCTCCTGTTCTGCGATCCGTATTTCATCGCTTTAAGCCCATCCTGATCGTTCTCATCGACTCCGAGATCTGGCCGAACCTCCTTCATGTGAGCGGGCAGAGCCGAATTCCGGTGGCTCTGGCTAATGCGCGTTTGTCGGAGCGTTCAGCACGGCGATACCAGCGAGTGAAGTGCATAGCCGCACCTATGCTGAACCAAATCAGGACTGTATGTGTGCAGGCAGAAGAGCACGCGGAAA
>DIHT01000060.1 GCA_002420305.1 Akkermansiaceae bacterium UBA5689
CTTTCTCTGGAAAGAATTCACGACAAAGAGGACCTCAAGGAGAAGCGCTTTGAACTAAAGTGGCTCGAAGATGGAGACGATTATACGTTCCTCCAAAAGGCTGCTCAGGAAGAATACAAGGACAGCAAAGAGATCTGGATCGCTACAGCCACCGATCCAGATGATGGCAAGATTCTTGTTTCCGCGGAGGCGCTTGTGCCGGACGGATCGGAGACCCCGCTTGAGATAGACGGATATGATTTTTCTCCAGATCGCTCGCTTCTTCTCCTTTTTACAAATTCGGAGCGTGTCTGGCGCCGCAATTCTCGCGGTGATTACTGGGTTTATGACCTGCAGGTTAAAACTCTGAAGAAGCTGGGAGGGCCCAAGGCCGCTCCATCCTCGCTTATGTTCGCGAAACTCAGTCCCGCAGGAACCCATGTGGCCTATGTCTTGGAGGATCATATTCATATTGAATCTCTCAAGGATCATTCCATTCGCACCCTGACGACCAGCAGTAACAATCAGACCTTCAATGGTCGTTTCGACTGGGTCTACGAGGAAGAACTCGGAATCCGGGATGGATTTCGCTGGAGCCCAGACGGCCAGGCCATCGCCTATTGGCAATTTGATGAAACCGGTGTTCGCAAGCAGACCCTGGTGGATCACACCTCTGCTCTCTACCCGAGGGTGCTACGGTTCGGTTACCCGAAAGCCGGACAGAAAAACGCCGCCTGCAGGGTAGGGGTTGTTGAAGTCGAAACTTCAGAAACTACTTGGATTCAGATTCCCGGAGACCCGCGAGAACATTACCTCGCCAGAATGGATTGGGCAGGGCCCAACAATTCTGACGAGCTCATCATTCAGCAATTGAACCGAGCACAGGACACTAAAGTGGCAATGATTGCTAACAGACGAGGCGGCCAGGTAAGAACCATTCTTACAGAAAAGGACCCAGCGTGGGTTGTCATGCACAACGATCTGCACTGGACTCCAGACGGCAAGGCTTTCACCTGGACAAGCGAGCGTGATGGCTGGGAACAACTTTACAGGGTCTCCCGGGATGGAGCGACAACCACCAAGATCACCACTGATGATTTTGATATCGACCTCCTGCATGTCGATCACTCCGGCCTCTGGGCTTACTTCCTTGCCAGCCCCAAAGACCCCTCCCAGCGCTACCTTTACCGCATTGGGCTCGATGGGCGAGGGATGAGCCGGCTGACCCCTGAGAGCGAGCACCGTGGCACGCACTCCTATCGGATCTCTCCGTCAGGAAAATTCGCAGTCTGGACCCGGTCAGATGCAGATACACCCTCTGTCACCCGTCTCGTCAGCCTCCCCGAACATACCATCATCAAAGCTCTGGAGGATAACGCAGAGCTTCATACCAAGATTAATGCACTGAAACTCGCCCCTGTAGAGTTCTTTGAAGTCGAAATTGAAGAAGGGATCCGTTTACCAGCCCGTTGTATCCACCCTCCAAATATCGACAGGAGCCGCAAGTATCCCCTGCTAGTCTACGTTTACGGCGAACCCGCCGGACAGGTTGTTCGAGACAGCTGGGGAGGGCTGTGGCACCACATGCTCGCTCAACAGGGCTATGTCATAATGAGCTTTGATAACCGAGGCAGCCGGTCCCCTCTGGGGCGGGCTTGGCGCCGCCAAGCCCACCGCAAAATTGGGATTCTCCCCCCGAAGGATCAAGCCGCTGCCGTCAAAGTAGTCCTCTCAGAACGGCCCTGGCTTGATGCAAAAAGGGTTGGCTCCTGGGGCTGGAGCGGGGGCGGCTCGATGAGCTTGAATGCGATTTTTAAATATCCTGACCTTTATCACACGGCCATCGCCGTCGCCTCAGTTCCTGACCAGAGACATTACGATACGATCTATCAGGAGCGCTACATGGGGCTTCCAAGCGAAAACCGCAAAGCGTTCCACGAAGGATCACCAATCAACTTTGCCCAGAACCTGAAAGGCAACCTCCTCATAATCCATGGCGCTGCAGACGATAACTGCCACTACCAGACCTACCTGCGACTGGTTGATAAGCTCATCGAGCATAACAAGGAATTCTCGATGATGACCTATCCACAAGGCACCCATTCAATCCGAGAGGGGAAAAATGCCCGGCGTCATCTGTATGAAACAATGACTCGATTCCTGCATGAAAAGATGCCTCCCGGCCCTCGCTAGACCTCTCCTATCGGAAGCCCTTCACGAAGATCACCTCTAAAACCAGGCAGAAGCCTCGCTTGCAACATTCCTTCAGGTATGTAGGGTCCCGGTATGCCCCGTGTGCGTGATCCCAAGCGGACCCGACGGAAAATCCTGGAAGCCAGCTATCGCGAATTTTATCGCCATGGATTCCAAGGTGGGAGCATCAATCGCATCGTAGAGGCTGCGGGCATCACCAAAGGCGCCCTCTTCCACCACTTTGCCGGCAAAAATGAGCTGGGATACGCCGTGCTGGACGAACTTATGATTCCGGCCATCAAGAATTGGTGGGTCGAGCCCCTCGAAAAGGGAGAGGATCCTCTGGGCACCCTGAGGGACATTCTTCAGCGGTTTATAAAACGGGTCGAAGGTGAAGTGCCGGAAACCGGATTTCTCTTTAACGGCAGTCCGATTTGTAACTTCGCAGTGGAAATGTCCCCCCTCGATGAAGGGTTTAGAACGCGCCTTTGCAGGATCTATGAGATCTGGTGCGAATCCATCAGGAATGCCCTTGAGCGCGGGCAGGAAAAATCAATCGTTCGCTCTGATATCGAACCAGCCGACGAAGCCTCATTCCTTGTGGCCATTATGGAGGGGGGAGCGAGCATTGGGAAGGTCGATCAGAACATTACCTTTCTACGTGCCTGCATCCGGACCGGGGAGAATCACCTTGATTCTCTCAGCGCCTCGCGGACTCCGTAAGAATGATTCCGTGAGAGCTGACTTACCCACCACTTGCACCCCGGGGTGCATGCCGGAACAGGAACACAACCTTTCCTCCTAATTCTCCTCAGGATTCAGGACGGCTTCCACCCACCTAGCTTACACACTCTCCGGAAGTGCTTTCCCTCCACCGGCGTAATGGAGAGACGGTTTCCCTTTCTCAGGCATAGCATTCCAGCTAATCTCGGATCTTCTTTCATTAAGGAGAGACTCACTTCCTCGGATAACTCCGCGACAAACTCAAAGTCTACTAAGACCCATCGAGGGTCCTCCTTCTTTGATTTTGCATCATAATACTTTGAGCGCTTCTGAAATTGCGTCGGATCCGGGTAGGGCTCACTAACAACTCGTGCGATACCAACAACCCCAGGCGAGGCGCAGTTCGAATGGTAATAGAGAGCCAGATCTCCTATTTTCATATCATCCCGCATCATGTTGCGCGCTTGATAATTTCGAACCCCATCCCACTCAGCACGCTTCTCCTTTTTGAGCTGCTTGATTCCATAAACATGGGGCTCGGACTTGATGAGCCAGTATTTCATACCCCACCTCTACTCTGGTTATGAGAACCACACAATAACTTCAGCTCCTGTGCTCGCACAGCCGACTACCCAAAAAGTCACCTAAAAGGCGAACCCGCCTCTCCTCCACTTACCTCACCATCTCCGATACCGCTTCCGCACTCCTGCGCCCATCGAGGGCCGCCGACACAATGCCACCCGCGTAGCCCGCGCCCTCTCCACAGGGAAAGAGCCCCCTGACCTCGGGATGCTGCAGGCTCTCCTTATCGCGTGGCACGCGAACAGGGGAACTACTCCGGGTCTCAAACCCCACCAGAAGGGCCTCGTCACTGAGATAACCCTTCATCGATCTGCTGAACCGAACGAGCCCCTTTCGCAATGAATTAGCGATGAATTCCGGCAGAATCTGGTCCAGACATGCAGACTGCACTCCCGGGAAGTAGCTGGTTCCGGGCAGATTCTGTGAATTGCGCCGCTCCAGGAAATCCACCATTCT
>DIHT01000055.1:0-14983 GCA_002420305.1 Akkermansiaceae bacterium UBA5689
CAGGATTGCTCGAAGCCAAAATGCTGAGGAGAGTCTTTATCCTTTCCGAGTTGCCATTTACCCGCGATTGCGGTCGCGTATCCGGATTTTTTCAGTTGATGGGCAAAGGTGGTTTGTCCTCGATCCAGCCAGCCGAACTTGACGTAGTTGCGGACATTGTATTGTCCGGTCATGAGTTTTACCCTGGAGGGCGTGCAGATCGGGTTAGAAAAACAGTTGGTGAAGCGCACGCCTTGCGCCGCCAGCTTGTCGAGGTTGGGGGACTTGCAGGATTCGCTGCCGTTGGCAGACAGGGCCTCGTAGCCCATGTCATCGGCCATGATAAGGATGATGTTTGGCCGCGTCTCGGCAGCAGACGTGCCAGAACTGAGGGATGTAAAAAGGCAGAGAGAGAGAATGAATCGAATCATGGGAAGAAGGGAGAAGCTGGGAGGGAAGATTGCAGGTTTCAGAGGGGAAACCATCCGGAATCCGCGGAATGGAACATCCGGAAGGTCACTTGCGGGCCTCCCGGAAATCGGGGAGAAGATCTTCCTGGTAGCGTCTGGCGAGGTCTTTCAGCTCCGTCAGGCGGGCGGGTTCGCTGTCGGCGAGGTTGATGGATTCCCCGGGGTCCTCTGCGAGATTAATCAGCAGGTAGCCGGGGGCCTTACCGCCTTTCCACGGGGTGACCTGGTCGAGTGGCCGGTGGAGGAGTTTCCAGTCTCCCCGGCGAACCGCCCAAGGGGCATTCTTGTTTCGGCTGAAATCCTGAGTCCAGAAGAAGTCCTTATGTGGAGAGGGCGCCTTGGAGGAGTGAATCACCCTTCTGATGTCCTTGCCGTCGAGCTTCATGTTCTTGGGAAGAGAGGTCTTGGCCCATTGTGCGAGGGTGGGATACCAGTCACAACCGGTGACGAACTGATCCCGAACTTCACCCTCGGGAAGGGTGCCGGGCCAGCTGACGATAGCGGGGACCCGTAGTCCTCCCTCGAGGAACGAAAATTTATGGCCGCGGTAGGGCCCTGAGCTGCCCCCACCTCCAAAGGTACGTTCTTCGACCGAGTGGCCATGGTCGGACTGCAGGATGACAATGGTGTTGTCTCGTTGGCCGGTCGTGTCGAGATGTGTGACCACCTGGCCAATCAGTTCATCCATGGTGGAGACGAAGGCAGCATACTTATCGCGAGGGTGGGCCAGTTTCTTGCTGCGGTAATGGGCTCGCCATTTTTTGGAACCCTGCAGCGGGTAGTGTGGCCAGTTGATTGCCCAGTAGATGAAAAACGGGCGCTTATCCTCGCTGGAAATGACAGCCTTGGCTTCCTCTACCATGAGGTCCCCGAAACCTTCCCCATCCCGCCAAACCTCCCGTCCGTTGCGCCATAGGTCGTGCCTGTTCGGTCCGTTCCAGTAGAAAAAGTGGGAGTAGTTGTCGATGCATCCTCCCATGTGACCAAAGGAGGAATCAAAGCCCTGAGCGTCGGGCATGGTCGCGTCGGTGTAGCCCAAGTGCCACTTCCCTACATGATGCGTCCGGTAGCCAGAGTCCCGCAAGGCTTCGGGCAGAAGGTAAAGATCAGGAGCAAGGCCCTTGCCTCCGCGGGAGGAAGAAATATTTCCTGGCGCCCCGAGTCGCATCGGGATGCAGCCTCCGAGTAGTCCAGCCCGGGAAGGGGAACAGACCGCCGCTGGAGCGAGCATCTGGGTGAAGCGGACGCCTCTCGCCGCGAGGTCGTCCATGGCGGGAGTGGCAAGATCCTTTGCGCCGTAGCAGTGGGCGTCAACGGATCCCTGATCATCGGTGTAGATCAGAAGAATGTTGGGGTTTTCCTGCGCGATCCCCGGGGACAGGAATCCAGCAACGAGAAGCATGAGCACTATAATCCAAAGGGCCGACATGATCCACGGATGGTGACCCGTAGTGGGAGGCAATCAAGCGCAAGCGTAGAAAGCAGACCAACTCCAGCAGATGAGCTCGCAGAAGGCGGGATCCTCACGCGTCTTTTCTGGCAGGGTCCTTGATGAAGACTCTTTAGATACGTGTTTCGAGGAGGAGTCCCTCCGTGCCGATTACCCCGTGCAGGATCATTCCAAGCCGGAATCGCCGATTGCGGGGAGACGAGTGGAGTGAGTATAGTGAGCCTATGTCTTGGGGGCAGAGGTCGCGAATGACGCGGGGGGCCGTGCTGGTTTTGCAGGGTGTTCTGCTGGTGATTGGCCTTGTCGCCTATGTGATGAGGGAGCAATTGGGAGGGGCGACATGGGTGATGGCCTTGGCCGTCTTGGCGGGGATTCTATCTTCTCTGTTCTGGAAAGCGCGTCATGGAGCCGAGGAGGAGGCGGGAGAGGTCCTTCTCCTGACGGAAGAAGCAATCCGGAGAGAAGCGAAACGTCTAGATTCCCGGAGGGCCGAGATCGGTAAGGTGCTCATGGCCTACGGGGAGTGGATGGAGTTCCCCGACTTTGAGGAACTTCATAAGGTGGAGTGGGCTACCCCTGAGCGGTCGGCTCAGGATAAGGAAGTGGTGGCGCTGTTGGAAGGAGAGGCGGATCATGTTCTTGGGAGAATTTCAGAGGGTAAATACTGGGAACAGGGGCAGTTACAGGCCCGGGTGTTGCTGAATGACCTCGGCGATTTCGTGGAAGGCATTGCGCGGATCTACAACCCGCAGTCTGAGCGACCCCTGCTGGAAACCAATCTGGAAGAACTTCTCAAGGCGGTAAACCGGGTTTCGCTTCAGGTAATTCTGCTGCTCGAGGAGGTCCCGCTGCTGGACGTAAAGGATTGGAACCTGCGACAGGTTGCAGATAAGGTTCGTACTGCCAGCAAGGTAGTTAGGAAATACGAGGACCTTCAGCCTATCCTTAACCCGGTGCGCTACCTCTGGCAGGGTAGTAAGTTTCTTCTCGCTTCCAACCCTCTGCTTGCTGCGGGATGGATTGCGGGCTCGAATCTGGTGCGGGAAGGAGCCAAGAAGATCGGGAAGCGCTCCCTTGATGGTTATCTTCTGAGCGTGGTGCGGCAGGTGCTCGGAATTATCGCCTGGGAGACGGCGTCGATTTATGACCGAACCAATCGCTTCCGGGACCCGGAATGGGTCTACGGGGTGGAACTAGTTCATCTGGTCAGTGAGTTTACACTCGATCGTGAAAGTCTACGGGCAGCCTTTTCGGAACTGGGAGCCCTTGCCTTGCGTAGCAGTTACGACCGCATCTTCCTCTACCGGTGTGTCGCCCAGCACGTCAGTCCCAAGCCAGAGCGTTTTATTCAGGCAGATCTTATGACGGAGGAGAGGCGCGGGGAGATTGCGAGAGCTCTGAATAGCTTCTGTCGCAAGCACCTGGAGGGGGGCAAGGGAAAGAAGGCAGATAAGTGGCGCAGGGACCTTGGCCGGCGTCTGGCCTTGGAAATGACGGACCTGGAGAGCCTGGATGAAGGATGATCCCTTTTTTGTTGCCGTGATGGTTAACGGCCGCGAGGGCCTCCTCCTCCCGGACGTCCGCCACCACCGCGCCCCTCAAAGCCCCGGCGCTCGGCGGTAATAGATTCGACGGATTCCTGAGGAAGGCCGCTGGTTTCGATCCATTGACTAGCGGCCTCGCGGTCGCGGTAAAACCAGCTCCGTGCGACCTGAGTAAGGGCATCGGTACGCCTCTCCACGTCAGAGATGGTCTCCGCCCACTGGATAGCGGTAGCGGGCTCCTCCCTTGAGAGGGTCGTAGAAAATTCCTCTACGGCGGAGTCCCGTGCGGATGAAGGCTCCATGCTTGTCAGGAAATCGCCGGCGGCAGTTGCATCTTGCCGGGTCCATTCCTCAAAGGCCTCTCCATAAGCTTCTGCCTTGGCTGCGTCCGGCAGGGAGTCAGCCCAGCTCAAAACTGCCTGCGGGTCGTCCTCAGCCCATTCGTTGGCGACCCGGTTCACCGCCCGTTGACCGGCTTCATCACCCGCATACTGAGTTACCCACTCGACCGCACTTTCCAGGTCGTCACGGACTGCAGATTCGGCAACACGGGAGAGTGCCCCTCCTCTGAGATTGGGATCATTGATTGTGTCGACCCAGGCCTTGGCGGAGTCCAAGCCTTCCTCAAGCATTTCACTTGCGATGGTGGACATGTACCAGTTTTGGGTTCGCCCACCATCTTCGGTCTGGGGAAGGGAAGAAACGTATGCCATTGCCTCATCGACCCCATTCACCATCATACCGCGCACTACGCCGAAGGAGAGCATGCTTTTCTCTCGTTCGTCCTCCACACCACTGACGTAGTCGGCGGCCGCCCGTCCGTCGGCAGTGGCCCATCCGGACAGCACGCTGACAAGCTCGATTCCCCCGCGTTCTCCTCCCCGGCCCCTGCCTCTACCGCCTTCCTCTCCGTCGCGCTCGGCACGCATGTCGGTGAGAGCTTTAATGGCTCCGGGGCCATCGATGCGCCCCCATGCGTGGGCCATCAGGCGAAGTTCATCATCTCCTGCACCGCGCCCCCTGCGCCGTCCACTCTGAAGGGCAACGTAAGCAGCTTGTGCATTCTCAGGGGTAAGATTCTCAAGAAGCTCGGTAAAAAGCTTCCGCCTCAGGATCGGGTCGTTCTCCTTGCGCATCTGCTCGATGGCCGCAGTCATGTCCTCAGAAGAGATTGTCCCACCGGAGGTATACTTAGAGAGGAATTCCTTCACGCCCCCTTTGCCGTCGGACGAGCTGCGCATGGCGCCCACGGGGCGATTTGAGCGAAAGGCGGAACCTGCGCTCTTGGATCCGCCTGCCTCGGCGTCATTCCCACCATTTTCCTGAGACGGCTTCGAGATCCAGCCGAGGCCAAAGGCCAGGCCGGCGGTAAGGAGGAGGACTGGGATGAGGGCGGATCGTTTCATGGCTTCGGGCGGTTTTTGGAGGGCGGTTTCGAATTGTTAACAGAGCAAACACCTGATGCGAGTGGAAGTTGCCCGGAAAGAGTCATTCAGGAGTCATCGAGGCCGTGGCCCTTAAGCAAACGCCGGACCAGAATGCCCACAGCGGAATCATTTCCGCGAGTAAGGGAAGCCTGCCGCCCGGCGGAGTCCTGTATTCCACTCTTCAGGAAGGCCGAATCGTGAATTGCGCTGGCCCCGGGGGAAGCGGTCCATAGGATCCCGACATGAGACATGCACTCCTTGTCCGTATTTTTGCTGTTTTTCTAGTCGGGTGTTCGGTGGCTACTGGGAACCGACCGAACATCGTTGTGATCATTGTGGATGACCTCGGATATGGGGACCTTGCATCCTATGGAGCCAAGGATCTCCGGACCCCACACATTGACAGCCTGATGGCCGACGGGATGCGGTTTGATTCCTTTTACGCGAATTGTCCGGTGTGTTCGCCGACCCGGGCGGCGCTGTTGAGCGGGCGCTATCAAGAGCTTGTCGGCGTGCCCGGGGTAGTTCGAACCCATGCGCCCAATAACTGGGGCTACCTTGCGCAGGATGCCGTCATGCTTCCTCAGGTCCTCAAGCCCCTTGGATATCACTCTGCTATCATCGGGAAGTGGCATCTGGGGTTGGAAGAAGAGAACCAGCCCACGAGGCGGGGCTTCGATTTTTTCCATGGATTCCTCGGCGACATGATGGACGACTACTACAACCATCGCCGGCATGGGAATCACTACATGCGGCGTAATGAGGAACCAGTTCATCCCAAGGGACATGCGACAGACATTTTCAGTCAGTGGGCAGTGGACTACCTTGCCGAGAGGGCCCAGAAGAAGACACCCTTTTTCCTCTACCTCTCCTACAACGCGCCTCACACACCCATTCAGCCGCCCACCGACTGGTTCGAAAAGGTGAAGAAACGTGAGGCAGGAATTAGCAGTCAACGGGCCAAGCTCGTCGCGCTCATCGAGCACATGGACGAAGGGATTGGAAATGTGATGAAGGAGCTTCAAAGGACGGGGCTGTCGAAAGAGACTTTGGTTTTCTTCGTGTCAGATAATGGAGGGCAGGCAAATGTCGGAGCGAATAACGGAGCCCTCCGCGGTGAAAAGCAGGAAATGTATGAGGGTGGTCTGCGGGTGCCGGCCTGTGCGGTATGGCCGGGGAAAATCAAACCGGGTGGGAGGAGCGGGTTCATCGCTGCCACCATGGATATTTTTCCCACTGTGGTGGAAGCTGCCGGATCCAAGGTCGAGCATACGATCGATGGGAGATCCTTCCTGCCTCTGCTGCTTGGAAGGGAGCAACCAGCCTTTGACAGGGATCTTTTTTTTACCCGTCGGGAAGGGGGAGATCGCTTCATGGGCGAGTGCATCTGGGCCATGCGGCGGGGGGACTGGAAACTGGTAAAGAACTCGCCCATGAAAAATTGGGAGCTATTTGACCTCTCGGAGGACCCCGGGGAGACGACCGATCTCGCGGGGAAGAACCGGCGGAAGTATCGGGAACTCGGGGCGGCGATGAGGGTTCATATCCAGAGGGGAGGGGCTATTCCCTGGCAGAAAAGGTAGGAAGAAAAAGATCCCAGATGCTGGGGAGAAAAGGTGGATGGTTCCAAAAGATCTGAAGTCTTAAAGGATCCGGGGCGTCACTCGAAAGTGCTATCTATGGCTACTTTGGGGGCTGAATTTGAAACTTTCGAAGGAAAGGCGTGAGACCCGGGAGATTTTGTCTTAGTTCTCTCGCCTCAGAACTCTGAAATTCATGATGACCCGCTCGTTACTCGCCCTGCGGATTGCCTGTCTCGCTGTCCTTCTCGGATTCGCGAATGTGCAATCTGTTCCTGCCGCCCTCACTCTCGAGAAGCAAGATCGTATCTGCATTATCGGAAGTGGTCTGGCGGATCGCATGCAACATGATGGTTGGCTGGAGACTGTTCTCCACTCCGCTTATCCAAAGCATTACCTGACCATCCGTAATCTGGGCTATACCGGCGATACGGTCTGGAGCCGTCCCCGGAACAGGGGCTTCCCTTCTCAGGACCAGTACCTGAAAGACATCAAGGCTGACGTAATCTTTATCATGTTTGGTTACAATGAGTCCTTTGGTGGCGAGGGTGGACTGGGCAAGTATCGTGATGAGCTTGGTAAACTGGTGGATACCTACCGGAGCATGAAGCCTAACGGGAAGGGCGCGCCCCGGATTGTCCTCTTTTCCCCGATCGCCCATGAGGACCTCGGGAACCCCAACCTTCCGGACGGTAAGGCGAACAATGCGCGCCTTGCCATCTACTCAGCAGCGACCAAGGAGGTCGCAGAGGCCAAGAAGGCGGAGTATGTCGATTTGTTTTCCAGTTCGGCAGACCTCTTCCGTGCCTCCAACGTTCCCCTCACTATTAACGGCATTCATTTGAATCCGGAGGGAAACCGTCGGCTCGCGGAGGTTATCGCCAAGAATCTCCTCGAGAAGGAGATCCCTGCTTCGCCCAGCCTCGAGAAGGTTCGTAAGGCGGTGCTGGACAAGAACTGGCATTGGCATAACCGGTATCGTGCGACTGACGGCAACGACGTCTGGGGTGGACGCTCCGGCCTGAAGTTTGTGGACGGTCAGAGTAACAAGGATGTGCTCTGGCATGAGCTCTCCATGATTGATGTCATGGTCGCTAACCGGGACATGGCCGTCTGGGCTGCCGCGGGAAATCATAAGCATGAGATTGATGACAGCAATGTTCCTGCGCCGATCGCGGTGAAGTCGAACGTGGGCGGAAAGAGCAGAAGTTCGAATGCCGGAAAAGAGGGGAACCTCTCCGGCTACAACACCGGGAAGGAGGGGCTTGCCAAGTTGACGGTCCCTAAGGATATGGAGGTCAATCTCTTCGCGGATGAAAAAATGTTCCCGGAATTGATCAACCCTGTGCAGATGGCGGTAGACACCAAGGGGCGCCTCTGGGCCGCCGCTTGGCCTACCTACCCCAAGTGGGAGCCTCTGAAGAAGATGGACGACCGGCTGCTGATCTTCCCTGATGAAAACCGGGATGGCGTCGCAGACAAATGCATTACCTTTGCCAAGGTCCACAACCCGACAGGATTTGAATTCTGGAATGGGGGAGTTCTGGTGGCTTGTCAACCCGATGTTCTGTTCCTAAAGGATACTGACGGAGATGATGTGGCCGACGTGCGGATTCGCCTTCTTCAGGGGATTGGATCAGCTGATACCCACCATGCTGCCAATGCTTTCGCGATGGGACCTGATGGCGCCTTCTATTGGCAGAGCGGGGTCTTCTTTCATAACGCCCATGAGCATCCGTGGGGGCCGCCTCTTCACAGTGGGGCCTCTGCCATGTTCCGATTCGACCCACGGCAATACACCGTGACGGTGCATGCGGGGAATAGCCCAAACCCCCATGGAGTCTGTTTTGATTCCTGGGGCCGCCATTACGCTAACGATGGCACCGGGGGCCGCTCCTATCAGGTTCGGCCCGAGGGAAAGGGTTTCAAGATGCATGGCCTCGTGAAGAAGGAAGTGCGGCCGGTATCTGGATCGGGAGTGGTTTCCAGTGGTAACTTTCCAGATGAGTGGCAGGGGGATTACATTCTCGCCAACACCATCGGGTTCCTTGGGGTTAAACAGTATGACCTCGAGCCCAAGAACGAAGAGGATCACATGTGGGGAGAGCCCCGCCAGGATCTCATCAAGAGTTCTGACAAGAACTTCCGCCCCTCGGATGTGGAGTTTGGCTCCGATGGAGCTCTCTATGTTTCCGATTGGCACAATGTCATCATCGGACACATGCAGCACAATATCCGGGACCCCTCCCGTGATCACACTCACGGCCGGATCTACCGGGTGATCCACAAGGGCAAGCCTCTTCAGGAGGATGTCAAGGTGGACGGCGCTTCCCTCGATCAGCTCATGAAAAACCTTGAGCACCCAGTGGACGGGGTCCGTTACCGGACGCGGATCGAGCTCAGTGAGCGCAAGACAAAGGATGTGATAGCGGCCTGCAAGAAGTGGGCCAGCAAGTGGGATTCCGCCAAGGCCGAGCATGCCCATCACCTCCTCGAGGCTCTCTGGGTGCACCAGCAGCACAATGTAAGGGATGGAGAACTCCTCGGTAAGGTCCTGAACTCCCCGGTGTCCCATGCCCGGGTAGCGGCCAAGACCGTCCAGCACCTTTGGTATACAGCGGATCCCACCAAGGGCTCTGCTGCGGTGGAAGAGGTGAAGGTCACCAAGAACGATCCTCCCGGGGTTTTCAAGGACACCGATGAAGCCACGGACGTTCGGGTCGGGACCCTGCTTGAGCAGCTCAAGTTCGACATCAAGGAGTTCGAGGTCAAAGCCGGGAAAAAGATCCGGATTCACTTCAAGAATTCTGACTACGTGCCGCATAACCTGGTGGTCGTGAAGCCGGGGGCTGCCAACGGAGTGGGAGAAGCTGCCATCAAGCTCGGGGAAGCTGGATTCAAGGCGCAGTGGATTCCTGAGCACGATGGGGTCATCGCGCATTCCAAGCTCATCGACTTCGGCAAGACCGAGGTGATCGAATTTACCGCTCCCGAGCAGGGAGGGAACTACGAGTTTGTCTGTACCTTCCCCGGCCACCACATCCTCATGCGGGGTGTGATGAAGGTCAAATAAGCCGGACCGACGGGCTACAGCTCTTCTTCAAGTGGCGCGGGCGCAAACCCGCGCCACTTTTCATGGGGGCTGACGTCAGGACCTTGCGGAAGTTTTACTGCCCTCAAGAGCTTGTTTCAGGGGCATCCTTGTGATGCCATGTTAGCCTTATGAAGACCAAAGGACCACGCTACCAGAAAGGCTTCACACTCACGGAGCTTCTCGCCGTAATGACCATCCTCGTGGTGCTCGCCGGGATTGCCCCGGCATCGATCTTCAAGTCGCTGAAACGAGCGGCTATGGCAGAGGCCGTCAGCAACGCTAAACAGGTGAAGCTGTCCCTTGATTCCTTCGCCATTGACTTTGATGGGCAGTTTCCCAACGACGACACCGCTGAGTATGTCATTAAGGGAGGAACTGGAACCACTTACTCAAACGATTACTTCCGGCAGATGTTTCTCGCGGGGGTTACCGAATCGGAAAAGATTTTCTGGGTGAAGAACTCCGCGGTGGCTTCCCAATTTGCCCCAGACGATAAGGTCAAGGAGGGGGGCCGGATGCAGCGGCAGGAGATTCTCCAGAAAGGTGACGTCCACTGGGCCTACATCACCGACCAGACCAATCTCGACACGGGATCGCGTCCCTTGATTCTGGATGGCTACAAGCGGGGTAAGAGTGAGTGGGACCCGAATATGTGGGATCAGAAGGTAATCGTGCTGAGAATCGACGGTGCCTGTAAGCTCATGCGAATGCGTCCCAGCGACGGAAAGGTGATCGACGGATCCAAGAAGGACATTCTCTCTGCCGAGGCCGATGCATGGGACGGTGAAACCCCTGAAGCTCTTCTCAAGCAACCGTGGCCCGGAGCGTGCGCAGAGGAAGATTCCTTTGCGGGGTTAACCAGCAAAGGGGGGAACAAGATAAATGCCGCCCTGGTCGGGGTCCGGGGCGACGAGGTTTTGCTCAAGATATCCAGCGGGTGGATCTATCGCCGTCCGATCGCGGACCTCGACGCCGAGAGCCAGAAGAAGGTGAGAGAGTTCGCCGGCAAGGCAGCAAAGTAGCTGTGTTCTGCCTCTCGAAACTAGTCCCCCTCGCGGGATGGCTTCGAAGCTTGGCTGTAGCAGGTACGGGAAAGACACTACCTACGATGTGGTGGTCGGTGGCAGGTTCTGCGAGCATTGTGGATGCAAGCGCCCCCACAGCTACGTATTCTTTACCCTGCTTTCCTTCCCCCTCTATTTCGGGACATGTCTGGCAGTCGAGAGTTTTGTTCTTCTGCCCTTTCCGGATGAGGTGGAAATACCGGGTTACATGGGGCTCTTCCTGTAATGGTATTGTTATGTGCGGTGGAGCCAGCGGCAGGACTGAAATACCTTGGGGGTGCACCGCGGGCTCCTGTGAGCCGCAGGGTTCCTATCGCAGTCGAGCAGGCTTGAGGCCCGAGGCTCGCAGTCGTTTCTCAAAGGTCGCGCGCTGCTTCATGAGAGCCTCTTCACCCTCCTTCAGGCGGGCCCGGTTAGTGAACTGCCCGGGATCGTTCTTCATATCGTAGAGCTCCTCGCTGCCATCCTTGTAACGAGTATAAGTCCAGTTGGCGGTGCGCATCGAGGTGCCGCTTCCATGGATGGAAAGAGCGCTTTGCTTCACTTGTGCATCTGGATCGCGGAGGATGGGAAAGAGGCTGGTGCCGTGTAAGCCCTCGGGAGTCTCCAGGCCCGTCGCTGCCGAGAGGGTGGGGAAGAGGTCAACAAGTTCAACTAGAGAGCTGGTGCGGCCTGGTTTGAGACCGGGAAGCGAGATGATAAGGGGGACCCGGGTCACTTCCTCATGGAGGTTGCTCTTCTGCCAGAAGGTGTGCTCTCCAAGGTGGTAGCCGTGGTCGCTGGTGAAGACGATGGCGGTCTTTTCGCGCAGGCCGAGACGATCGAGCTCATCAAGGATACGTCCAACCTGTTCGTCCATGAAGGTCACCGAGGCGTAATAAGCGGACCACATTCGCTTCTGATTATCAGGAAATTTTCCGATTCCGTTGAGAGCAGAGCGGCTACGGGTGATGGCGAGCTTGGGCATGTCGTCGAGGTCGTTGGGGACGGATTTGGGAAGAGCTATCTTTTGCCATGGGTAGGCATCGAAATACTGCTTTGGTTGAACCATCGGGTAGTGGGGCCGCACAAATCCCGCCGCGAGAAGGAAGCGCTTGTCCTTATGCTTTCCGAGAAGCTCGATGGTCTTACTGGCAGTCTTGTAGTCCGGTTGATCGGAGCCGTCGCCTTCGTAACTCACTGAGACGAACATGCGATGGGGCATACGGGTGGACTGCCGCCCTTCAAGAGCCTTCGTGAAGATGTTCAGATTCAGGCAGGCATAGTCGCCTGGGGTATGAGCCTCCTGACCGGCGGAGTTGAACTTTTCGGTCCACGTCGAGGGAATATCGAGCCCATCCGTTCCGGCGATGATGTCACCGGGAACACGCATGTGGTAAATCTTGCCTGCCCGCGCACTGTAGAATCCGTTGGCCTTCAGGTGTTGGCCCAGATTGACCCTTCCTTTGGCCCCGTGGTAGCGGCTGTGCATGAAGGAGGTGCGGGACGGGGCACAGGCAAGACCCTGACAGTAAGCCCGATCAAAGACCATCGCGCTGGCTGCGAGTCTATCTATATTCGGGGTCTTGCAGACCTTGTCGCCGTAGCAGCCAAGGACGCTGGCCTTGAGATCATCAGAGATGAGAAAGAGGATGTTCTCAATCTTTGGAGTGGCGTGGGCGGAGGCCGAGAGAAGGATACATAGAAGATGACGGAATGAGAACATGGTGATCAGGAGTGTAAGCTTAATGGTTTTTCCGAGGAGGGATCATGGCGGAGCAGTTCCGGGAATCCACAGAAGCGCCGGGATTTTTCCTGTGGGCGCGCAGGAAGAGGATTCTGGTGGGAAAGGTACTGGTGACAAATCTGAAAGAACTCGTTTTCCTTCTTCGAGCGAAGAATATCGTGGTCAAATTCCTCGTCGAGACCTTGGGTTATGTAGGTGAGATACCGTTTCATCTTATGAACCTGGCGGTCCGCCCGGTAGACCTTGACCTGCTCCAGTGCGGTTTGCTCCCAGAGCTGTTCGATGTAGGCGAGGAGATCCTGCCCGGTTGGAACGGGGACTTGCGTCCCGGCGTAAGATGCACGCAACTGCTCAAAGAGCCATGGGTTGCGGATGGCTCCGCGGCCCATCATGAGTCCTGAAGCTCCGGTGAGTGCCTCTACTGCCCGGGCGGTATCCACATCGACAATATTACCGTTGGCGATCACTGGACAGGACAGGGTTTCGACTGCTCTCCGGATACACTCGGGATGAACCGGGGATTGGTAGCGCTCTTTTACCGTTCGTCCATGAATGGCGAGAGCGTCGATTTGATGCCGAAGGAACACGTCCAATAACCCGTCGAACTCATCTGGGGCATCGTAGCCGACCCGGGTTTTGACTGTGAATCGACCTGTAATGGTTTGGCGTAGTTCCCCGAGAATTCGGTCGACCTTGGCAGGATTGCGCAGGAGGCCGCCTCCTGCATCTTTGCGGCATACTACGGGGGCGGGACATCCGAGATTGAGGTCGATTCCGGCTACCGGGTGCTCTTCCAGTTCCCGGGCGCTTCGCAACAGGGAGGGGATGTCCTGCCCGATCATCTGGGCGAAGACGGGTTTCCCGGAAGGATTCTCATCGATGCTGCGCAGGATGTAGGGTTTCAGACGAGAGTTCTCGTAAACCCGGAAATATTCCGTGACGTAGACGTCGGGCCCCCCGAATCGTTCCATAACCCGCATGAAGGGCAGGTCAGTCACGTCCTGCATGGGCGCGAGGAGGAGCAGGGGCCGATGTTCTGGTAGGAAGTCCCGCATGGAGCGCTTGGATTAAACAGGATGCCGGGGCGATTGGGGAGAGCAGAGTGCTGGATCTTTGTCCGGGATCCTTGTAGAATACACCGTGCGGTGGAGGATCCTCATACTTGTATTGGCAACTGTGAGCGAAGTCAGGGCCGCCCTTCCGGATATCTCGACAGTAAAGCCGGATCTGGTTGTCCCAGCTCTGGTCGACGGCAAGCCCGGGGCGGGCAGGCGGGTGAAGGAGGTTCTTCCCCAATACGAGGGAACTGGGGTCTACCACGTGCTCTATCTCCCGAAAGACTGGCGTCCGGGCCAGCGCTATCCGGTAGTAGTAGAATATGCGGGCAATGGGCCTTATCGGAATCGGAATCGGGACATCAGTAGTGGCCGGGTCGAGGGAAGCCGGATGGGCTATGGGATTTCAGGCGGAGAGAGCTACATCTGGCTGTGCCTGCCGTATTTGAACGGTAAGGGCACGGCGAACGTCAGGCGGTGGTGGGGAAGCAAGCCAGAGTATGATGCCCGCCCGACGATCAGCTACTGTCTGGAGGCGGTGAAGCATATCTGTGCTCAGTTTGGTGGCGACCGTGAGCGTCTGGTGCTGTGCGGTTTTTCGCGGGGAGCGATCGCGTGCAACTTTATAGGGCTTCATGATGACCGGGTTGCTGTTCTCTGGCGTGCCTTTATTCCCTACAGCCACTACGATGGGGCCCGTCAATGGGAGTATCCGGGCTCAGACCGAGCGTCTGCCCTGCAACGATTACGTCGGCTCGGGTCCAGACCTCAGTTCGTGTGTTCAGAGGGGAGCCAGTTCAAGGAGACGGCCCAATACCTGATCGAGAGCGGGGTGAAGGGAAATTTTACCTTCAGGGGAACGGGGTTTCGAAATCACAGCGATGCATGGCTCCTCCGGCCCTCTAAAACGCGAAGCGAGCTAAGGAGCTGGCTGGCCGAGGTTCTGAAGTAGGAAGCGCGGGGACGGTTATCGCAGGCCCGATAATTGAACGAATAGGTCAGGTAGCGGGTGGAACTCTATATCGAGCCTAAGGCTACCAGAAACATGCATTGGGTAAGCACTCCATATATCAGAGTGAGTGGTATCGTGATTTTCGTACTCATTAGCAGGCCGTTCTGACCACGATCGGACAACGCCCGACCGATAAGCCATAGGGCCACTGTTGTGAAAAATGGAGCCCAGAAAAATAGTTCAAAGGCATCTACCTGAATGCAATCACCACTGAAGTTAATGTAGCAATATCGGCCGGTCCAAGGCGGGATTGCCGCGATGATTGGGATCAGTATTCCAATTAGAAGTCCGGTTGGTGTCTTTGGCTCGTATTTGGCCATGGACTCGGAGATTTTTGCAGGGGTATTACTTCTTGATGTAGTCCGGGTTTTCGCGTGGAAGCTTGGCCGCGGTTTCCTTGAGGCGCTTGATAAGGAGGGTGTCGAGTTCGCTGACCCTCTTGGGCATATCGGAGGCAAGGTTCTTTGCTTCCCCGAGGTCTGCTTGGAGGTCATAGAGCTCGAAGGGGCCACCCCAGAACTTGATGAGCTTGTGATTGCCCTGGCGAATGATGCTGTAGGGGCCCGGGGCGTGCCGGTAGTG
>DIHT01000055.1:15371-16544 GCA_002420305.1 Akkermansiaceae bacterium UBA5689
GGCATCAGGGAGAGACCGTCGACGGCACGGTCACTGGGGAGCTTGCCCCCGGCGGCCTCCACGACTGTGGGAAAGATATCGATTGAGCACACCGGGACGTCGCTGATTTCTCCGGCAGGGATTGTTCCGGGCCAGCGAACAAGGAAAGGTACCCGGATTCCGCCTTCGTAGGCGTAGCCCTTACCGCTGCGCAGGGGCGCATTGTCGGTGGGTGATCCGTTGCGGTCCAGTCCCCCGTTATCACTGGTAAAGATGATGAGAGTGTTCCTGTCGATGCCGAGTTCCTTGAGCGTGGTAAGGATCTGCCGGGTAGAGTCATCAATGGATTCCACCATGGCGGCATACTTGGCATTATTTGGTTTTTTGTCGCGCTGGTATTTGGCGGCGACCTCGGCAAGTGCTTGGATGGGAGTATGGACCGCGTAATGGCCGACCATCAGGAAGAAGGGCTTTTTTTCTCTGTGCCATCCGCGGATAAGGGCCTCTGCTTCATCAGCCTCGCGATGGGTGAGGTATTCCCCTTTCTTGCGACCCGGCAGGTTGTGGATTCCCTGTCTGAGAGTTTTGTGCCGCCCCTTTGGCTGATTGAAGGGGTCGAAGTAACTGGGAGGTTGACCGTAGTCGCAGCCCCCCTTGTTTTCATCATAGCCCTGTCCGGGCGGGAACCATGCGGGGTCACCAAGGTGCCACTTTCCAATGTAGCCACTGCGGTAGCCCCGATCCTGAAGCGCCTCGGCGATTGAAATTTCCTCGTGTTCCATCCAGTAGGGATTTGGTGGGCAGAGGAATTGGCTATTCTTGCCTCCAACATATTTTGTTGGGTTTTTGCCCGGGGTGCCGACGCGGCCCCTTTGGAAGCGAGAGCGGATCCAGTCAGTTACTCCTATCCTGTGGGGGTATCGGCCGGTTTGAAGAGCTGCGCGGGTTGGGGAACACACGGCGCAGGCCGCGTAGCCGTTGGTGAAGCGCACGCCTTCGGTGGCGAGGCGGTCGATCGCAAGGGTGCGGTAGTAGTCACTCCCCTGGCAGGACAGGTCCATCCACCCCATGTCGTCGACAAGGATCACAATGACATTGGGATGATCTGCTGCCTTCGAGAGGGCGGAGAGGCCAGCGACAAGAAGAAGGAGAGAGAAAAAGGATTTCATATATTGGTCTAATCTGGAGTGACTG
>DIHT01000055.1:16915-35091 GCA_002420305.1 Akkermansiaceae bacterium UBA5689
TTGTTACTGGTGGCGAAATGCCACCGTGGGTTTCATTCGAGAGGCTCTTACGGCGGGGTAGAGGCCGCTGATAGCACCGACGATGGTCGCAAAGACAACGGTGAAAAGTACGGCATCCAACGCGATTTCAATTCGAATTGCGCTTCCGATGGAGGGAAAGAGATAGAGGATTTCGCGTACTGCAAAGGCAAGCAGGACTCCAAGCAGCCCTCCGGCGACTCCGAGTAGCGAGGCCTCGAGAAGAATCATCCTGCGGATACGGGAGGCCTTCCATCCAATGGCGCGCAGGACGCCGATTTCCATCGTTCTTTCGAAAACACTCATGAGCATGGTGTTCATTACACTGGTCAGACCTACGATCATGGAGAGCAGGGTAACCGCAAGGGTCATGCCACGGACGGCCTTCGTCGTCGAGTTTTGCTGAGCAGATTCGCTGGCAAGACTTGCGGAGAGCCCCGGATGGATGGTTTCAATCTCCCGGCAGATCGACCGTGCTTTTGAGCTCTCTGTCCCCGGGTCAAAGCGCAGGTTCAAAAAGTTGATCTTCCCGACGTTATCGCTTTTGTGCTGCATGACCTCGAGCGGAATGAGAATGGCGCCAGACTCAATCATGGAAGCGCTCTCGTAAATTCCACACACGGGGAATTTGGATCCGTAGAGAAGTAGCGTTTCCCCGACTCCCTTGCCGAGCGCCTGGGATGCGGATTTACCGAGGAGAATGACCTGTTCGTCGGGGTGCTGGGGCATGCGGCCTTCGACAATCGTGAGGTGATTCCAGATGTAGCTGCTCCACTCCCAGCTTGTGATGAGAACCATGGGGAGGTTTCCCACGGGGACTAGACTACTAAGGACCCCGCCGCTGCTTTCGATTCCTGGGAGGGAGCGGATGCTGGCAGCGATATCTTCGGAGAAGGGAGCAGGAATCGGGCTGCCGGCTGCGGCCCGGTTGATCACGGCATCCGTGCCACGGGCATTCATCGTCTGATCCCAGCCTCTTTCGAACCCCCGGGAGAGGCCCATCAGGGCCACGATAGCCATCATGCCTACAGCGATCCCAAATAAGGTGAGGGCTGTGCGCATACGCCTCGCCTTGAAATTTCGGGCGACCATCGGCAGAAGGTTCATCGGGAAAGGGGAGTTTCGGAAGTGGGGTGCTTAACCATGCCGTCGCTCATATGAATCTGGCGCGAAGCATATGCAGCAGTGGCCGGATCGTGTGTTACGAGCACGAGGGTCATTCCATTTTCTCGATGGATGCGGGAGAGCAACTCCATCACCATTGTGGCGGAGGCTCTGTCCAGATTGCCCGTCGGCTCATCGGCGAGGAGTAGTTCTGGTTGGTTGGCGAGGCTTCTTGCGATGGCCACTCGTTGGCGCTCCCCGCCAGATAGTTCTGGTGGCCGGCTATGAGTGCGATCCGCAAGTCCAACCTCAGAGAGGAGCCTCGTCGCTCGCGGAGCTCGCTCTTTTCTTGAAATCGAACTTTCAACCATGGGCACCTGGACGTTTTCCGAGGCCGTCAGAGTGGGAAGGAGGTGGAAAGACTGGAAAACAAAGCCGACCCTCTGGGCTCGGAAAGAGGACAAGTCGCCCATCCCGGAGAGAGCCTGCCCGCGGAAGAAGATCTCGCCGGAATCAGGACTGTCCAGTCCGCCGAGCATCTGGAGGAGAGTCGTCTTGCCGCTTCCGCTCGAGCCCGTGATTGCGATGAAATCGCCCTCTTCCACCTTCAGGTCGACTCCGCGGAGGGCTTGAATCCTGCCTTGCTCATAGGAGCGCGTGACGGCGGTTGCCTCCGAGAGGTACGGGGGGTGTGTTTCCATGAGAGGCGAGTTTTGCGGACCATGGCCCGGGTCGCAATGGCAGAAATCGGAGACAGAGAGGCGGGCTGCTTTCCGTCTCAGAGGGGGGAACTATCCGGCGGAGCTCCGCTGGAAGGCCATGAATATCGATCGGGTTAATTCGTGAGCGGTATTTTCCAGAGGCTTCATGTCTGTGAGCTCCCTCTCTAAGCTTGAAACGCCTTTCGCCAGTCCTGCTTGCCGCCTCTCTGCCATCTCAATAGAATCTGAATATGAAATTCAACGGCTTCCTGACCGCCCTTCTTTTCGTATATGCGCCGAGCGTGGATGCCCAGATTTCTGATGTGGCGCAGCTCAAACTCGAGGGTGCTGTTGCTTTCACCGAAGGCCCCGCATGGCATCCTTCCGGCGATGTGTATTTCACCGATATTGCTAATAATCGGATCATGCGCCGTGAGCCTTCCGGGGTCATGCATGTCTTCCGCACTCCCTCCGGGCGAGCGAATGGGCTTCTTTTTGATCACGAGGGAAACCTGATGGCCTGTGAGGGCGAGAACCGTCGGGTGACCCGGACTGAAAAGGATGGAGCAATTACGGTGCTTGCTAGTCACTATCAGGGGAAAAGATTCAATTCGCCCAATGACCTCGCGGTGGATTCCCAGGGTCGGATCTACTTCAGTGATCCTCGCTACGGGAACCGGGATGACATGGAACAGCGTGATGAGCAAGGCCGGGAGATTGAAGGGGTCTACCGGATTGATGGCGCCGGGAAGATTTCCCGTATCATCACCCATGAGGTGCATCGCCCTAACGGCATTCTGGTCTCTGCGGATGACAAGTTCCTTTTCGTAGCGGATAATGTGAACGATGGCCCTGCACAGGGACTTGGGGGGAACCGTAAACTGTGGCGGTTCACTCTCCGAGCAGACGGCTCGGTGGTTAGCTCAAGCCGAAAACTTCTCTTCGACTGGGGTAGCGATCGTGGACCTGATGGGATGGCTTTGGACTCGAAGGGACGTATTTTTGCTACCGCCGGTTTCAACTTTCCCAAGCCTCCGGTGGAAACCAACCTCAAATACAGGGCGGGCGTTTATGTCTTCTCCCCGGAGGGAAAACTTCTTCAAAATATCCCGGTCCCGGCGGATATGATAACCAATTGTGCCTTCGGGGGAGCGGATCTTCGGACTCTCTACGTCACTGCTGGGCACAAGCTCTGGAGTATTCCGGTCAAGGACCCTGGGTATCTCGCGTGGCCCCTGATACCCTAGGGGGGATCTATGGTAATAGGCCGGGTATTCCGCTGGCTTTAGTGAACAATGGTGACTTTTGTTCCAACAGGGGCTTTGTCGAAGAGACTCTGGGCCATCTCACGCGGCATCCGGATACAGCCGTGGGAGGCCGGGGCCCCAGGGTTTGGTATCGGCCCAACGTGCATCCCGATGCCCGATCCGGTCAGTCGCATCCAGTAGGGCATGGGGCATCCGACGAACTTCCCTCCCTCCGGCACAGTATGCCGGCGGGTGTCCGCATCGGCTATCTTGAGATAACCTTTCGCATCATAAATACGGCCGTAGAGTGTGGAGCGTTTATCCACTACTTTCTCGGAAATCGTGAACGAACCCAAGGGGGTGGAATGCCCCTGTTTCCCGGTTGCGACCCGGG
Source organism: Akkermansiaceae bacterium UBA5689 (assembly GCA_002420305.1). Taxonomy (GTDB): domain Bacteria; phylum Verrucomicrobiota; class Verrucomicrobiia; order Verrucomicrobiales; family Akkermansiaceae; genus Roseibacillus_B. Next base: position 20,380 of record DIHT01000055.1, read on the forward strand.
ACTGCCCCACCTTTTCCCCACCGCGATAGAAATAGGCCGTCTGATCACTGAGCTTGATGGTGATCCTTAGGGGGGCGTTAGAGCCCCTATCTGACCAGTAGGAGTAGTGACTACGTTGTTTCACGGAGGAGAATCCCCCTTAGTTGACTATATTGGCCTCTATGAGCGAGGTGCGGTGGGTCGAACTGGAGCAGGAGGAAAGAAAGGCCAGGATCGCTAGGGTGGTAAAGAAAAGGGCCGTTTTCATGAGGAGAGCTGGGTGGTTCGTCTGGAGAGGGCGATGAGGTTGTGCTCTTAGGACCGCAAAAACCGACTGCCTGTTTTCACTTTTCTGCAAACTATCTTCAAAAGGGTTCTTTCCTCCCCGAATACTCGCCATTTGAGAGCCGGGGCCTATATTGGCTGAAAGCATGGACTCCGCCCAAGAACGAGAAACAGGCACTCTTCAGGACCTCGACGAGTGGGAAGACGACCTTCTTAGAAGGTATCCCGAGCACCCCGAGAGCGACCGGAAATTTCGTGCCTACGAAGCTGAAGCGCGGCCCGGGGTCCGGGAATTCTACCGCCTCAACCATCAGCACCAGACGATGGATTTTGTCCTGCAGAAGCGCGCCGAATATCTTCCTCTGGAGAAACGCAGGATGACGGTCTGGGAGGCGCTGGAATATCTGAATACCCTTGTCGACGATAGCGATCCCGACATCGACCTGCCTCAAATTGAGCACCTCATGCAGACGGCCGAGGCGATCCGGCATGATGGCCATCCTCGCTGGTTCATTCTGACCGGCCTGATCCACGATCTCGGGAAGATCCTCTGTCTCTTTGGCGAGCCCCAGTGGGCTGTCGTCGGGGACACCTTTCCACTCGGGTGCCGTTTTTCAGAGAAGATCATCTACCACGAATATTTCTCGGAGAATCCTGATTCGCGCCATTCAGAGTATGCGACACCCCTTGGGATCTATGAGGAGGGATGCGGTCTCGATAAAGTCACCATGTCCTGGGGTCACGATGAGTATCTTTATCAAGTGGTTAAAGACCGCCTTCCTGAGGAAGCCCTTTACATGATTCGTTACCATTCCTGCTACCCCATTCACAAGGAGGGGGCATATCAGGCTCTCATGAGCGACCATGACCGAGCGATGTTTAGGTGGGTAGATGCTTTCAACGTTTATGATCTCTACACCAAAAGCAGCGAGCGCGTTGATGTCGATGGGCTCAGGCCATTTTACGAGGAACTTATCGAAGAGTATCTCCCCGGAAAACTATCCTGGTAAACGCCCAGGAGTTGCGAAGCCTGACTTGCCTCTAGATTGTCAGGGTTCGATTACGGGCGGTGACCTCCCATGTTTCCCCGGTAACCTCCGCATTTCGGATCAGAGTCGCTTCCCTGTATAGGGCAACGGTGGGACAAATATGGAATGGTATTCCGAGCAGGTGGTCTCCCGCCTGAAACTGGTCTGCGTCTTCGGATTCCAGCACCAAGTGCTCTTCACTGTGGCTGACGAAATGTGCATGTTCGAGCCCGATCAGATGAATCCGTTTATTGAGTGGGCCTTCTGACGCAACAGCTTTATGCCCGAGATCCAGGCAGAGCCGATTTGTTCCTGGCTTACTGATGACCCGGGTGAGAACGGCCGCTGCGTTCCGAAAAGGGAGTTCAGGATAGGCGCTTTTGTAACCATGATCCCAGAAGAGAGAGGTTCCGGGGCTGCATTGCCATTCTCGCAGGCGGGCATGAAAGCCGAAGGTCGGCGACCCTCCTCCGACTACAGCTGGCACGAGGTGGCCCGCTTCCGCTAGCTCCGCGAGAGCACCCTCAACGGTGCTCATTGCCTGAGACCACATCTCCCTGCGGGCCGAGGGTTTGGACTCTCTCACATGTCCATCGTAGGCGTGAACTCCCTCAAAACTCAGACCAGCAGAAGAGCAGATCAATTTGGTAATCCTGACAACGTCTTCTACGGAGGAGGTTCCGGTTCGGCCCATGCCACAATCGAAATCGACAAAAACACCGAGAGTCACCTCCGTTTTCACGCACCTCTTAATGATCGCTAGCAGGGCTGCCTCGTCGTCCGCGAGAAAGGATAACCTCGCGCCCGGGTAGGCCTCAGCTAACTGGATAAGACGATCCGGGGATGGCCCGACCGGAGAATAGGCCAGGAGCACATCCTGTGCCCCTGCGGCCAGGCACATCTCAACCTCTGCGATCGTAGAGGCCTTGAACTTATCGATCCCGGCCGACATTTGGATTCGCATGACCTCATCCATCTTATGGGTCTTGACGTGGGGTCGGAGACGTTTTGGGCCTCCACATAAACCAATCATGCGTTCCACGTTCTGTTCGACGACACAGGGCCGGACCAACAGGGCAGGTGAAGCAACCCGGTCAAGACCTTGGATTGCCCATCGCTCGTCCATGATGTCCTACAATGGTTTGACTTCGAGGATCATCTCAATCTCAACCGCCATACCTCCGGGAAGAGTATTGGAGGGAAGAGCACTTCGTGCGCCGACACCGGCCTCGGCACCGTAGAGCTCTGCAAAAAGCTCACTGCAACCGTTGATCACTGCGGGCTGTCCGACAAAGTCTCCGGTTGAATTGACAAATCCTAGGGTCTTCACCACTCGAGCTACCTGATCCAAGCTCCCAAGAGCGCTACGAATCGTTGCGATCATCGCTAGGGCAGTTTGCTTCGCGGCTTCGTATCCCTCTTCAATCTCCATGGTTTCCCCGAGGCGGCCGAGGGTAAGCGTGCCATCTTCCTTGAGAGGGCCGTGTCCTGAGAGGTAGGCCATATTTCCCGCGATCACGATGGGCTTGTAAACGCCAACCGGCTTGGGTGCAGGAGGAAGGATCAACCCGAGTTCTTTGAATCTGGCTTCAGCACTCATCGCGGCAGGAGCATACTCTTTATGAATATGGACGCGAACCAGAATTATGGATCAAACTGCAGATAGAGAATCTCCCTGATTTTGATCAGGCAGCCTGCCTCCTCTTTGGATTTGGGATATTTAGGCTATTGAGGCCGGCCCTCCGGATCAGGCGTTTCTCCCTGAATCAGCTTCACGGCCTGACGGGCGAGGCGTTTGCCGAAAAGCTCATATCCCGTTGTGGTGTAGTGGAGGTCATTCCACTTTTTACCATTTCGCTCCTTATCATTGGTATCATCCGTATCGGCCCAGGCGCCCCGGGAATCATCGTTGGCCACCTTGACCTGAGCCTCCCTCACAGCGTTCCACTGGTCGTGGGTGAGATGGTCACAGAGGCGACCGATGACGAAATTCATCTTGGGGGTTTTCAGGTCCTCGCGAAGGCTGGCAATCAAGGTCTCCATGCTTTCCTGATACGCTGCGGCAAGCCCCGTCTTGGCGTCCCTCTCTCCCTGCATCCAGAGAAAAGTGATGCTGTCAAACGGTCCTTCGGCAATCTTGGCCTTGGCCTGTTTAAGCACGACATCATAAAACTCCGAGGGGTCGTTGAATTGCTGAGTAAGCTTGTGCTTTCTGGCGATCAGGTCCCACGTCTTCACCCATTTGCGGATGGGCTGCCCTCCTCGGGCGTATTTGACGTGTTGAATATCTGCGCTAGGCAGCAGCCTTTTCAGTTCCGGGAGGACGGAAGTCTTCTCCTTCAAGCCCTGCATATTGCTCTGACCCGAGAGAATAAAGAGATGGCGCTCTTCCGCCATGGCCAAGGATGAGGCCAGCCCGATGGCCACGATAACGAAAGTTTTTGGTAGGTTCATGGTCCTTTGCTAATGGATGGCCTCGCCGTTGTCAGGGTGAATCTTCCAGCTGTCAGGCCGCGCGCTTGCTCTGCTCCCGTTCCTTCATTAGACCTTGGATGTCCTCTGCCCGAGGTTTGCCAAAACTTTTAACTGCCATGCGTATTTTCCTGCTAATCACTGCGTTAGTCGTCACAGCACTATCATTGAACGCCGCCACGGTGCCCGAGCGCAAAATAGATCTTCTGGCCGACCCGTCATTCAAGAACTGGGTTTTTCATCTCAGTGAGAAGAACTCGGTCAGCACCAAGAAAGAAGAAGTTGCTGTGATTAATAAAGGGGTTCTTCAGGTAACGGGAAAAGGATTTGGCTACCTTCGCACCAGAGAAGCCTACCGGGATTACCATCTCGTCCTGGAATATAAATGGGGCGAAAAGACTTGGTCCAAGCGCGTCGACCGGGCGCGTGATTGTGGACTGCTCCTCCACAGCCACGGCCCGGATGGGTCCTTTGGTGGAGCGTGGATCTCCTGTATTCAGGCCCAGATGCTGGAAGGCTCAATGGGGGACATCAATGTTCTTCAGGGGAAGACGAAAGACGGGAAACTGATTCCGACCAGTCTGACTTGTGAGGTCGAGAAAACGCCCAAGGGTTATCGCTGGAAAAAAGGAGGTGCGCCTGTGACCTTTCCTCCTGCGGGGAAATCGGCTTCCAGTATCCGGTGGAAAGATCGAGATCCGGCGTGGAAAGACGTAAAGGGGTTTCGGGGGAGCCGTGATGTCGACAAGCCGGTGGGAGAATGGAATCGCATGGAAGTGATCTGCAAGGGCGCGACCTACCGGATCCTGCTCAATGGAATTCTCGTGAACGAAGGCCGGGACGCGAGCCCGGCTGCCGGGTTCATTGGTATTCAGAATGAATGGGCCGAATGCTTTATCCGCCGCCTTGAACTCTGGCCGATCGGAGATTTCAGGGAAAACACGGGAAAGGCTCCCCCGGTCCCAGAAACCAGATCCCGGCCCGGAGCATAGCGATTCGAAATTTCTTGCTGCTCCTTGTCGGAAGATGCCTGTCCCGGAAACCATCGAGATCATCAACTGCCACGCGGAGGGAGAAGTGGGGGATGTTATCGTGGGCGGTGTTGCTCCCCCTCCGGGGAAGAGCCTCTGGGAACAGCGGGACTTCCTGGCCGAGGACCAAGTCCTGCGCAATTTCGTTCTCAATGAGCCGAGGGGAGGGGTATTTCGTCATGTCAATCTTCTCGTCCCTGCGCAACACCCTGACGCCGACATGGGGTTTCTCATCATGGAGCCGGCCGATACCCCTCCGATGTCTGGCTCCAATTCTATCTGTGTTGCAACGGTTCTTCTGGAGCGGGGAATTCTTCCCATGCGCGAGCCGGAGACACAGCTCGTTCTCGAGGCTCCGGGAGGTCTTGTCAGGGTCCGCGCCCGTTGTCGCGATGGTCGGGCTGAGCGGATCACTATTACCAATGTTCCCTCCTTTGCAGCCCACTTGCAGGCTCCCCTTGAGGTCCCGGGTCTGGGGACTCTGGAGGTGGATACGGCCTATGGTGGAGACAGCTTCGTGATCGTTGATTCGGAGAGCCTTGGGTTCAAGCTTGTGCCTGACGAGGCGAGAGAACTCACGGAATTAGGAATGAAAGTCGTCAGCGCGGCAAACGAGCAGCTTGGGTTTCATCATCCCGGCAACCCGAGCTGGCAGCATCTGTCGTTTTGTCAGTTTGCCGGGCCGCTTCGTCGGGAAGGTGATATTATTACAGGCCCTAATGCTGTGGCAATTCGCCCTGGTAAGATTGACCGTTGCCCAACCGGTACGGGCTGTTCAGCCCGCATGGCAGTTCTCCATCAGAGGGGGCTTATGAGTCTTCGGGATACCTACCGTGCGCGCTCCCTGATCGGGTCAGAGTTCCTTTGTAATATCGATGCTGTGACAGCAGTGGGCGATACGGCCGCGATTCTGCCAAAGGTCTCGGGCCGGGCATGGATTACCGGAACAACTACCCACACCCTTCAGCCAGACGATCCGTGGCCTGCAGGCTACAGGCTCTCAGACACATGGCCAGGGTCCTGAGGGAGATTTAGACGCGCCCCCCGTTTACTCTGTTCCTCCGGGCCGAATCCGGGGTCGTTGCGGAGGCTGGCCGGGCCGCTGGTTTCCCCTTGGAGGTCCCCCGCGCCGTCCGGCCGGAGGCCCACGGCGCTCACCGGCCTCTGGTCCTGCTCCGCGCCCCCCCCGGCCTCCGCGGTGGTCGATCACGCCATCTCCATCACGATCCTCACCGTAGGGCATTCCGTTTTCAAAGTGGACCCTTGCTCGACGCCCCGCAGCGACGTGTTCACTGTAAACTTTGCGCTTTTCGGTTTTGGCGAAAGAGGTATTGGCCTTGAGCAGGGCATTCTTGAGTTCCTCTGGTGTCGCGTCCACAGGGAGCTGCTCCATAACGCTTCCGGTCTGTCCGAAGGTGTTTGCCCGGATGACAAAAATCCCAGTGTTTCCCCGCTCTCCTTTCACGGCGTCCCGCCATTGGGCATCAGGCTTCTCATCGGCAAAGTCCGTGTGGAACTTCCCTATGATCTCCTTGTCGCTCATCAAGTTTCGAAGGTCCGTCCGGAGCGTCTTACGATTATTTTCAGTTGCGACCACGAAGATCAGAAGTCGCTGGTCTCCCGAGGCCACATTGAGCCCTTGTCGGAAACTGTGAAAATCTTGCAGGATCGCGCCCTCTTTGGTCGCCTTGGCCCGGAATTTTTTTGCGACCTGCTCCATCGCCTCGATCACGCCGTTGTCCCCCCGACCTCTTCCTGGTCCTCGTCTCTGGCGCAGACCTTGGGAGGGGCTGCGCCCCGTTCCCGACAGCCTGGTCTCTCCATCTGGAGCAAGTAGACAGAAGGCAGTATTTTCAAAGCGGCCATCGAGGAAGGATCGCACCATCTTCTGGTGCTCCTCACTTTCGTAGGACTCCAGACGGACGCACACAAATGAGCGAGAGGCTTCTATGAATTCTTTCTGTGAGAACAAACTGTTCTGCGTGTTGGTGTAACCTGGTCAGAAGACCCCCGAGATTCCGCTGCAGGTTGCCGCCGCAGCCATAAAAAAGATGGGGCGGTTCGATCGCTCTGCTTCTGCACGGGCTGTTTCCCAAGTTGTATACCAGGCGACTCCAGCCTCTCCTACAGGTTGTGGGCTTGCTCCGAGGTCATCGGGACGAGGGCCCTGAGCGAGAGCGATTCCTCCCGACAAAATGGAGATCCAGAATACGTGCGCTGCTTTCATGGTGGAATAAACGGTCGAGGTCTCTCTTAGTTGCGCAGGATTCCTCCGCAATGCCAACTCCTAGCGTAGAACCCTTTGCTCTCTTCAGCAGTTTCCCCTTGAAATCAAGTCTCGGTGCCGCCTGACTGCTGGAATCATGAGCCCCAAAATTCAATCTACCAGTTCGTCGAGACGTCATTTTCTGCAGGGTGCGACTGCGGCCGGCGCCCTGGGGTTTCCCGCCATCGTGAGCGCCAAGTCTCCAAACGCGAAATTGGATGTTGCGGTGATCGGCTGTGGAGGGCGCGGCGGACACAACATGCGCACGGTCGGCAATACCGAGAACATTGTGGCGTTGGTCGATGTCAATGATCGCAACCTGCGAGGGGCAGCTTCCCGTTTCAACCAGGCAAAAACCTTTCACGACTTCCGTGAGTTCTACGAGAGGCCAGGTAACTACGACGCTGTAATCGTCAGCACGACTGAGCATACTCACGCCTTTGCCACTCTTCCGGCTCTTCGAGCCGGCAAGCATGTTTATTGTGAGAAGCCGCTCACTCGCGATGTTTATGAGGCGCGCCTTGTGACCGAAACTGCTCGCAAAGCCGGAGTTGCTACCCAGCAGGGCACTCAGATTCATGCTGGCGGAAACTATCGGCGGGTGGTGGAGCTCATCCAGGCAGGTGCCATTGGAAAAGTGAACGAGGTTCATGTCTGGGTGGGGCGGGCCTGGGGCTGGCAAAGCCCCGAGGACGCCAAGAAGAACCGTGATATCGTCAATGTTCAGGAGCGCCCGCAGGAGGCCCAGCCTGTCCCCAAAGATCTCAACTGGGACCTCTGGATCGGACCGTCCCCTATGCGGCCCTATCACTCGGTCTACTTCCCTGGACCGAAGTGGTACCGGTGGTGGGACTTTGGAAACGGCACGATGTCAGATCTGGGCAGCCATTGGAACGATCTGCCTTTCTGGGCGTTGAATCTTGATGCTCCCACAACTATCGATGCGGGAGGACCAACGCCGCACGCCGAGATCGCACCTGCCTCGATGTGGGCTCGTTATGAATATCCTGCCAGAGGTGACCGGGCTCCCCTCAGCCTGACATGGTATCAGGGGGCGGAAAAACCAGAAATATGGAAGCGAGGAGGAATCCCGAAGTGGGGCAGTGGTGTTCTCTTTATTGGTGATGAAGGGATGCTTCTTTCGGATTACGGGAAGCATCTCCTTTTGCCCGAGGGGCGATTCAAGGACTTCAAGCGTCCCGAAAAAACCATTCCAGAATCGATCGGGCACCACCAGGAGTGGGTTCGGGCATGCAAGACCGGGGAACCAACGACCTGTCATTTTGACTATGCTGGGCCACTGACTGAGGCCAACCACCTCGGCAACGTCGCCTACCGCGCGGGGCAGAAGCTCGAGTGGGATGCAAAGAACATGAAATTCCCCAATGCCCCGGAGGCGGAACAATTCCTCAAGCGAGAATACAGAAAGGGATGGACGCTCTGATTGGATAGTAACCGAGCTTGGAATGGGCGAATCGAATATTTGATGAATAGCCCACCCCTTCCTGAGGTCTAAATCCCAGCAAGCAGAAGTCGTCTAAACGCATTTTGCTGCATCCATGATTGAAAATCCTTACTGAACCGCTAGAATTCCAGCATTATGAAATTATTCACCCGTCCCCGTCCACAGTGTTTCGCGGTGGCCCTTTTGGCCGCCTCCGCGCTCTCCAGTTGTGTTACCGAGAACCCTTACACGGGGGAACAGCAGGTTTCCAACACTGCGACAGGAGCAGGCCTTGGCGCTGCTGGGGGCGCAATTCTGGGCGCGATTATTGGTAATAATGTGGGAGATGGAGACGCAGGACGTGGTGCGCTCATCGGCGCCGCCATCGGCGGAATTGCTGGAGGTAGCATTGGCAACTACATGGACCAGCAGGAATCCATGTTGCGGCAGGAATTGCGGGCCAGTGGAGTGAGCGTCACGAGGCAGGGCAACAACATTATCCTTAATATGCCTCACGACATCACCTTCAATACCGGGAGTGCCCAGATCAAAGGCAGTTTCTCGCGAACATTGAGCTCGGTGGGAGTCGTTCTGCGAAAGTTTAACCAGACCACCGTTTTGGTCAACGGCCACACTGATTCGGATGGGAGTGCCTTCTACAACATGGGGCTCTCCCGTGATCGAGCAAGTGCAGTGTCGAATGCTCTGGCGAGTCAGGGAGTGCAGCCTGCGCGGCTGGTCACTCGCGGTTTTGGAGAATCCCAGCCCATCGCATCAAATGACTCGGCTGCCGGGAAGGCGCGCAACCGACGAGTTGAGATTCACATCGCTCCGCGGAGCTGAAAAGAGAAAGGTATCTTCCATGCAGGGGAACAGCTTTGGCTGTTCCCCTTTTTGTTTCGTGCCGTGAAGGTCTCTTGATCAAGCTGAACCGGGCCGGAGGAGGCGAGAATCAAAAGGGGATATCATCGTCCGCATCTGGGGAGCTCATGCCCGGAGGGTCTCCCAGCCCGGGAGGAGCATCTTCGTCACCGTAGTCAGGAGTCTGATTTGGGGTGGGTCCGCCTCCGACGCTCTCGAGTTTCCAGGCATTCAGATTCACGTAGAAGCGCTCCTTGTATTCGTTGCCGCGAATGTCGAATGTTACTTTCACTGGATCATCGATCTGCATTCCGTCGGTTAGAGAGGTCTTCTCCTTGACGCATTCAAACTTAATCATCTGAGGGTAGTTTCCATCTTCCACCTCCACCACAAATTCGCGCTTGGTAAATCCGCTGTTGAAGGTCTGTACGTCGTTAACAACCTTCAACCGGCCCTCGATCTCAAATGATTTTCCCATCTTTTAACTGATTCTGTTCAAAGGGAGAGTTGCTCCTGAAAGCCCTGTTTTCAAGTTCAAGCTTCCGGATGAGAGACCAAGGTTCAAAAATGCCTGACCGATGATGAAGCTCCCGGCTTGCCGGCGCGGACAATTCGTTCACTCTTTCAATACGATGAAATTCGGCTGCCTGTTCGTCATTCTTGGAATCTCCCTAGTGATCCTCGTGCCCGCCCTCACCTTCGGCGCCAAACCGCGTGGGCCTCTCTGGACAGACCCAGCCACGGCTGAGAAGGAGGACTCGGATTTTACGATTCAGGGTGAATATGCAGGCAAGGCCTCGGGAATTCAGGTGGCGGCTCTTGGTGAAGGGGAATTCTACCTTAGTAAGTTCAATGGCGGACTGCCCGGAGCGGGGTGGGACGAATCTGGACCATCTGTAGAACTGACCGACAAGGATGGAGTCAGCGTTGCAACAGAGGGCTATAAAAAGATTCATCGCAAGAGCCCGACCCTTGGGAAGAGTCCGCCGGAAGGTGCCGATATTCTGGTGGGTGACAATGCAGATCCCGATCTTCTCAAGGGAAAGGTAGAGGGTGGGGTGTTGTTTCCACCAGCTCAGACGGCCAGCGAATATGGGGATTTCTCCATGCACCTCGAGTTTCAACTGCCCTATAAGCCCAAGTCACCTCTGAGTAGTCAGGACCGTGGCAACAGCGGGGTCTACCTCCACAACCGCTACGAGGTTCAGGTTCTCGATAGCTTCGGACTGGTCTATGACCCTGTCCACGTCAAGGTGAAGGTTCGATCGGACCCAAAGCAGTGGTGTGGCTGCTTCTACCGCTTTAAAACTGCGGACACCCCCATGTGCCTGCCGCCACTGACGTGGCAGACATACGATATTGAATTCACGGCTGCCCGGTTCGATGCAACAGGGACAAAGACGGCAGACGCCGTTATTACAGTGGTGCATAACGGAGTGAAAATCCATGATGCAGTGAAATTGCCAAAGGGTACTGGAGTTGGCGGGACTCGTCCCGAGGTTGCGGAAGGCCCGATCATTTTTCAGGGACATGGCAACCCGGTTGCTTTCCGCAATATCTGGATCGCAAGAAAGTAGCGCTTCTCTGACTCAGCAGAAGTCTTGTGCACGACCTGCGAAGCAGGCGAGATCCAGTCAGGAGTTCCGGGTGGGATCATCGCCCTTGTTACTTCCGCTCCTTTTCCGCGAAGGGAACAAAACGCGTGCAATCCATGCTGCGAGGGCGCTAGCTCCCGGTTTTGGAATGAAAACAAACTGAGCGAGGCGCTCAAGCATGGAGGTTCTGAGGGGGAGAAGGTGGGTCTCTCCGGTTACTTTCGAGGGCAGGAGAAACCTGATGCACGATACCTTGCCCTGTTAGAGTCAGCAAGCGAATTTAGCCTCCGCCGTGGAAGACATGAGGATTGATCGCCTTAAGTATGAGGAGTAAGTCAAAACCCCGTGATCCTCCACCCTTCGCGATACTGTCGCCTGAGAAGGCTATTGGCGGTGCTGTTATTCGTGATCGCCATCTTTCCCGCGTCCCAATTCAGTAGAGTATCCGGAGTTCTGATTGCGACTGTTCCCAGCAGGATCGCTTCGGTCATCGGGCCGGTCTGTTCAAAGTAGGACTCATTCTTAGCTAACCCGTGAATGGCATCACAGAAGTGGTGATAATGGTCACGGGGCTCAAGCTTGGGGGCCTTGACGCTCTTGAATTTTTCGGGAGGAAGCAGGGTAGGCATTGCTCCATTCGGGAGGATGATGGCCCCTTCCGTACCTATCACCATGGCAGATTCGTGTGGATAAGGCTTGGTGGGAACAAGAGCCTGGACCTCTTCCGGTGGATAGAAGAGCCCGTCGAACCACTCGACTGTGATCTCTTCTTTTTCCGTCATGCTGGTGCCGGGAAAAACCCAAGTAATATGATCGCTTTGTGGCCAGGTGTCGCCTTGCCGGATTTTGGACTGCTTCCACGATTCCTGGACCCGGGCGCTTACGGTCTTGGGAGCGGTTAGGCCAAGGGCTTTCCAGGTCGCGTCAAAGACATGGCAGCCGATGTCCCCTGACCAACCGGTTCCAAAATCAATCCATGAACGCCACTTCCCGGGGTGGTAGATGTTGTCTGCATAAGGACGAACGGGAGCCGTGCCGGTCCACAGGTCCCAGTTCAGGTGTTCGGGGGCCTTCTGGGGGGCCTCCGGGCGAGGACCCACGAAACGGTAACTCTTGATGGCACCCGGTCTGTTGGAGCATAGAACGACTCGTTTCACCTTTCCGATCAAGCCGTTCTTGATCCAGTGCACAAATGTACGGTCTCCGTTCCCGGCGGCTGCCTGAGTTCCTAGCTGAGTCTTTACGCCGGCCTTCCGGGTCGCATTCGTTAACAGGCGCACTTCGGCAACATCGTGACACAACGGCTTCTGGCAGTAGACATGTTTGCCGCTCTCCACGGCGCTCATGGCAATTGGGAAATGCATGTGATCCGGCACGGTTACATTTATTGAGTCCACCCTCTTGCCCTCCTTTGCGAGCAACTCCCGCCAATCTGTGTAGACCCGGGCATCTGGCACTTCTTTCGCGGCCCGGGCCAGGCGTTTGCTGTCGACGTCGCAAATCGCCACTACCTCTGTTTTCCCGTGAGACTTGAACTTATTGAAATCGTTCCATCCCATTCCCCCAACTCCGATACAGGCATGCTGCCCTCTGCTATTGAGGTCAGCAGCCCGGGTGGCTGCCGGTGCCGCTAAGGCTGCCCCGGCAGCGGTTTTGATTAATTTGCGTCGAGTCAGGTTCATGTTCTCCCGGGTGTAGGGAAAGAGTAGCCGGATGGCAAGTTGAGACCCCGCCCTTCAGTCTCATGCCCCTTTGGGGTTTGGCCTTGCTCTTGTGGGACCTTTCCCCCCTTGTATTCAAAGCTCCATGAATAAAGACACTTCTCGCCGCCGATTCCTAGCCACCACAGCATTGGCCGCCGCCGCCACGGCCTCATCTCAGCGTCTTGCTGCTCAGGATACCGCTGCTGCAGGGGCGCCGTCTCTGGAGAGGCGAATCTTTAAAGCCGTGAAGGGAGGAAAGCAGGGTGGAGAGAGCCCTCTCCAGTTCTTTGAGCGGCTAAAGAAACTTGGCTTTGACGGTGTTGAAAGTGGCAATGCGAGGCAAGCAGCAGCCTATGCCGAGGCGACGGAAAAAACAGGAGTGATGTTTCATGGTCTTGTCTGTGGTTGGCACTGGGGAGGGAACCGCCTGAGCAGCCCCGATCCCGAAGCCCGTGCCAAAGGCCTGGCAAATATGGAGATTGATATTCGTAACACCTATCGGCTTGGAGGCTCTTCGGTCCTGCTTGTGCCGGGTAAGGTGGGCGGCCAGAACGAGACCCACGAGCAGGTTTGGGATCGTTCCATTGCCGAGGTAAATAAAATCCTGCCCCTCGCTAGCCGTCTGGGCGTAAGAGTCCTCATTGAAACTGTTTGGAATGGGTTCTGTGAATCACCTGACGTGTTTCGTGACTATATTGATGCCTTCGACAGTCCTTGGGTCGGGGCCTACTTCGACATTGGGAACATGCAGAAATTCGCTCCCGCAGAGGAATGGATTCGTACGCTTGGAAATCGAACGGTGAAACTGGACATTAAGGACTGGGGAAAAAAGAATGGGTTCTGTCGTCTCGGAGAGGGGGATGTCGATTGGGACAAGGTTCGAAGCGCCCTGAAGGAAGTTGGATTTTCCGGATGGGCCACCCGCGAAGGACGGGACAAAAACATAGAGGACACCTCGGCCTTGATCGACCAGTTACTGATTGGTAAAGGCTGACGCCCTGCGCCGTGGCTATTTAGTTGAGTAGCGCGCTATGCCGAGGGGAGTTCCGTTACTTCCTTTCGGCTAGGAGAGATTCCTTCAGCGCTTTTGCGACCTTCTCGGCCAGCAGCATTGATCCCTCCGTGGTAAAGTGGACGTTTCCCGGCCGGATCCCAAATTGTGACATGCGATTCGCCATAAGGCCATGAAGGTCATTAATGCTGACCTTGTGCTTTTCCATGACAGTGAGGGCCGCCTTATTGTACAGGATATCATCTCCGACTTTTCGCCCCGCCTCACCTTCGGGCACTGGTGTTGTAGTGGCGAAGATTAACCGCGATCCGGTTTTCTTCATGCGAACAACAAGCTTCTCGAGGTTTCTAGAGTATTCCTCAACGGAATGAGTCACCGATCCATTCACCTTGTCCCTGTTCCCCTGAGTCTTCGAGTCGGGGTGGCGGTAGCATAAATCATGCAGCCCCCAGTTGAAGTGGATCACGTCCCACTTTGAGGAGCCGAGCCAGGAATCAATATTCTCCAGACCCTTACTTGTCGGGCCTCCGTTGGTCGGGATTCGGTGCACGTTGGCTACCCCTTGCAAGGCTTTACGAGCCGGGATGGTATAGCCGATGGAGATGGAATCGCCTATCAGAAGAACGCGGGGAAGGCTTGGGGTATCCTTTATGGGGGAGAGAGGGCGTTGCTTTCCTTGGGCGCAGCAAGGGGCGGTCAGGCAAGTAAGCAAGAAAAAGGTCAGCAGGAGGTTCATGACAGGCAAAGTGGGGATTTATCCGGCGGAGTCAAAGGAGCAGTTCTTGCGCAATTTATTTTATGAAAGGAATTTTCGATCACGCGGGTATTTCTTGCCCTATGAGACTCATTTATATCGCTCTTACCATCTTCCCTCTGCTGACCAGTGCAATCTGGGCCGAGGATAAAGGGCCGCCAGTCAGGAAGCCTGTTCCCGCCAAGGAGAAAGCGGCTAAGGCGAAGGCTGCCAAGGAGAAAGCTGCTAAGAAGCCCTCTAAGGGAAGGGCCACTAGGCAGAAGGCTGCTAAGGAGAAGGCCG
>DIHT01000055.1:35410-41522 GCA_002420305.1 Akkermansiaceae bacterium UBA5689
GAGAAGGCCGGCAAGGAGAAGGCTGCCAAGGCGAAGGCTGCTAAGGCGAAGGCTGCTAAGGCGAAGGCTGCTAAGGAGAGAGCTGCCAAGAGACCTTCTAAGGAAAAGGCCGCCAGAGAGAAGGCTGCCAAGGAGAGAGCTGCTAAGAAACCCTCTAAGGGAAGGCCTGCCAGGGCGAAAGCTGCTAAGGAGAAGGCTGCCAAGAAACCCTCAGAGGGAAAGGCCGCTAAGAAGTAACGCTAAAGGTCTGCGCGGTCTTGGCTCTTCAGGTGAGCAAGAAACTGTTGGGAGGCGTTGTCCTGCAGGGACTTGGCTGAGACTTCAAGGGTTGGTGCTAACTGAGACTTGAATTCAGGCACAGGGTGCGCAAACGTGCACGGTCGTGAATTCTGGTTCGCTGCTCACCGTTTTCCTTCTATCGGCTGTCGCCCACGCGGTCGAGTATGAGGATGATATCCTACCCATCCTTGAGGACCACTGCTTTAAGTGTCACGGGCCGGACAAGCAGAAGGCAGGTCTGCGAGTTGACCAGAGATTGTCTCTGCTTCGCGGCGGTGACGGAGGGTTTCCATCGCTGGTCCCCGGGGACGCGAGTAAGAGTCACCTGATAGAACGCATCAAAAGCAGGGACGCGAGTGAGCAGATGCCACCTAAGGGCGAGCGACTGAGCGAGGAGGAGATTGAGCTGCTCGAACAGTGGATTAAGGGCGGAGCAGAGTGGCCGGGTCAGATGCAGGCCCTTGAAGCCATCCAGTCGGACCATTGGTCGCTCGCTCCAGTGGTTCGTCCCAATATAGTTTTCGGAGACAATAACCCCATTGATTCCTTCATCAACGCGAAGCTCACCGCCGAGGGGCTCACCGCAAACGGGCCGGCCGATGCTCGCTCTCTAATTCGCCGGGTTTCGACAATTCTTACAGGACTTCTACCTGAGCCCCGGAGAGTGGCACGATTTATTGAGGACTATGCGAGAGATCAAGATGGTGCCTACGCGGAGCTGGTAGAAGAGCTTCTCTCCTCCCCTCACTTTGGAGAGCGATGGGCTCAGCACTGGCTTGATGTCATCCGTTGGGCTGAGTCCAACGGATCAGAATCCAACCTCTATCGTAAGAATGCGTGGCAGTATCGCGACTATGTCGTGCGGGCCTTCAATGAAGACCGCCCCTATGATCAGTTTGTACGCGAGCAGCTTGCAGGCGATTCTCTGGGTAGTGGGGAGGCAACTGGGTTTTTAGTGGCAGGGCCACACGTGCCGGCCGCCACGGTGGGACGGGAGCCCTCGGCAATCAGGCAGGCCCGGGCGGACCGAATGGATGAAATCCTGCAGACTGTGGGGGCATCAATCATGGGTATGACGATCGGGTGCGCCCGTTGTCACAACCATAAGTTCGATCCCATCACGATTACGGACTACTACGCGATGGCAGCGGTATTCCAAGATGTCGAATTTGGGAGCCGCTTTCCTGAATTTGATTCGGAGCACCCGCGCCGGAAGAGGGGAGAGAAGATTTGGTCCGAGATCGCGGAGCGAAGGAAACTCCTCCGGCAAACTGGCGGGTGGGAGGAAGACTGGGGAGCCTACCGGGAGTGGCATTTGGGAGTCACAGAGGCCGACGCCATCCGTATTCGTTTCAAGAATGCCAATGTCACCGTTGATGAATTGCAGGTCTTTGGACCGGTGGAGCGAAAGGTCAATCTCGCCCACAGGGGAAGGGGTGCTATGGTTCGTGGATTTCCTGCCGAGGGCAACGAGGGGCGTAATCCTATCAACCGTGTGAACGATGGAGAGTTTGGGACCATGGCATGGCGCGGCAGAGTGGATAAGAGTTCGAAGGAAAAACCATGGATCCAGCTGGACCTCCCCAAACGGGAAAAAATTGACCGCCTCCGCCTCAGCAGTAACCGGGAGTATTTTTTCGATACGGATTACCTGACCCAGAAGCCTTATCTGCCTCGATACGATTTTGATCTTGAGGTGCGCCAGCCAGATGGAGAGTGGAAGCCGTGGGTGGGAACTTGGCACATCACCCGGAAGCTCAATGAGCTTCATCCAGAGAGGGAAAAACCTCTTGCGGAAATTCAAAAGTTGATCACCCAGCTCGGAGAAGAGGGGCCGCAGCCTGGATTCGTGGGCCGCCTCATTCCCCCGGAGGTTACGCATGTACTTCACCGGGGGAGCCCGGAAAGCCCAAGGGACGAGGTTGCCCCGGCGGGGCTGGATATTCTCGAGGGGAATCTGGGGCTGGACTCCCGTACCCTGGGGGCAAAGCGAAGGTCAGAATTTTCGGACTGGCTCAGTGACAGGAGTCATCCCTTAACCTCCCGCGTGATGGTGAACCGGATCTGGCATCACGTCTTTGGCAGTGGAATCGTGTCAACTCCAAGCGACTTTGGTAGCGCGGGAGCCGCTCCGAGTCATCCTGCTTTGCTGGATTGGCTCGCAGCGGAGTTTGTATCGCCAACGAGTCAGCAGACGAAGCCGTGGTCGATGAAGGGCATGATTCGGATGCTGGTTATGTCGAAGTCCTTCCGGCGCTCCAGCCAGCCCTCTACGGAAGGGATCAACGCTGGTGCAGGAAGCCGCCTACTCTGGAGGTTCCCCCCGAGGCGGGTGGCTGCGGAGGTCTTGCGTGACAGCATTCTTCAGGCTTCCGGAAAGCTTGATCGTAGAATTGGGGGCCGGAGTTACCGGATCCACAACGTGAAAAAGACCTACGCGCAGTGGGAAGTAGTCGACAACCATGGGCCGGGAACCTGGCGCCGAATGCTCTATCAGGAGCGAATGAGGCGGGTCGATGACCAGATTTTCACGGCGTTCGATTTTCCTGATTGCGGACAGGTTCGGGCCAAGCGCCCTGTTTCTACTACGCCGCTTCAGGCCCTGAACCTTATGAACAGCCCTTTCGTGGTGGAGCAGTCCAATTTTATTGCAGAACGGGCCAGGAAAGAAGGCGGCGAGAAGAGGGAAAGCCAGATCCGGTGGTTGTTCGACTGCCTCTTAAGCCGTTCTCCACAGGTCGACGAAATGGCAGCTTGTCGGGAGATTAGCCTGCAGCTGGTAGCCCGGAGTTTGATGAACTCGAATGAATTTGGATTCCTTCCGTAAATTGGTCCCATGACACACGAGCCAGAGCATCTCAGCCCCCAGGGCCATCATTTACTCAGCAGGAGGAACTTCATGCGCAACACCGGGTTTTCCCTCGGGGGCCTTGGCTTGGCTCATTTGCTGGCGGCGGAGGAGGCGCAGCGCGCTGCTTCCAGTGACAAGCTGCCGATCCGCCCAGAGATCAACCCGGATCAGCCTTACGCACCCCGGGGAGGGCATTTCAGTGGCGCGGCGCAACAGGTGCTGGTGATCTACTGTCCCGGTGCCGTCAGCCATGTTGATACCTTCGATTACAAACCGGCTCTTGAAAAACTGCACGGGAAGAAGCCTCCGGGCCTGCCGGCGGTTACCTTCGAGGGACCGACGGGAAATATAGCCAAGCCGTTCTGGGAGTTCAAACCCCGGGGGCAGACGGGCAAGATGACGTCCGAGCTTCTGCCCCAGATGGGCTCCCTCGCTGATGAGTTCTGCTTTCTTCATTCTCTGCACACCCAGACCAGTGCGCATCCGCAGGGAGAAAATTTTTTTAACACAGGGTTCACTATGGAGGGGTTTCCCTCCTTTGGAGCGTGGGTAACGTATGCATTGGGATCTGAGTGCAGCGAGCTGCCGGCCTTCGTCGCGATCAATGACCCCCGTGGCTTAGCTCGCTCTGGGAAGAACAATTTTGGGTGCGGATTTCTTCCCGCCTCTTTTCAGGGCACGGATTTCAACGCTCGCAATCCTCCCGCAAATCTCAATCGCCCAGCCTCACTTACGCCTGCGGATGACAGGAAGACTGTCAATCTTCTGCGGCATCTGAACCGGAAGCATCTTGAGAAGTATCCGGGCGACGCTGATCTTGCAGCGAGGATAGCCAGCTATGAGCTGGCCGGCAAAATGCAGACGTCGGTACCCGAGATGATGGACCTTTCCGGAGAGCCAGATTTCATTCACTCCGAATACGGAACTCAGGATGGGACTGATCTTAAGCAGGCGTATGCCAAGAATTGTATTCTGGCGCGGAGGTTGGTGGAGAAGGGAGTAAGGGTTGTACAGCTTTTCAACGGGAGCGATCCGTCAGGAGGTAACGGGATCACCAACTGGGACTCTCACTCGGACATCCTCAAGACCCATGCGATGCAGGCTGAGATTATGGACCAGCCGACCGCGGCCCTCATCCGGGATCTCAAGCGTCGGGGACTGCTTGAGCACACTCTCGTGGTGTGGTGCACCGAATTTGGGCGGATGCCTTTCCTCCAGAGCAATGGAACTGGTCGGGATCACAATCCTGATACTTTTACCTGTATGCTGGCTGGGGCCGGGGTAAAACAAGGGTTCTCTTATGGAGAGAGTGATGAGTTTGGCTACAAGGCAGCGGTGAATCCGGTCGAGGTGTATGATTTCAATGCAACGATCCTGCACCTCCTTGGTCTCGATCATGAGCGGCTGAGTTATTACCACAACGGCTTGGAGCGCCGCCTGACAAACGTGCATGGGCACGTCATCAACGAAGTTCTGGCGTGAGAGATCGGGGAAGGTGCGGATTCGGGGTTGAGCTCCTGTCCGTACTTGATGTGTTTGCCGGCTTCGTCGAGGATTGGTGACCGGCGAACCGGCAGATTCTGATGACAGGTTACGTGTATCTCGCAATAGCGATTGTTGCGGAGGTGGTTGGAACATCCGCCCTGAAGGCAACAGAGGGCTTTTCCAAGCTGGGGCCCTCTCTTGTCGTGGTGGGGGCTTACGCTCTGGCCTTTTACATGTTGTCCCTGACCCTCCGGACGATTCCAGTTGGTGTAGCCTACGCCCTTTGGTGTGGAATAGGCATGGCCCTGATCAGTCTGATCGGTTGGACGGTCCTCAAGCAGAAATTAGATGTGGGAGCGATTGCGGGCATCGCCCTGATCGTAACTGGGGTGGTCGTTCTCAGCGTATTTTCCAAAGCAGCTGTGCACTAAGGCTGTCAGCTTGGATCCTGCCGGCCCTGTCCGGGGCTGGTGGGGCGGGGTGCTACCCGACGAGTTCGCGCATTGGCTTGATTCCGGGGTCGACAAGGAAGTGAGGTCTGCCACTGGCGTCCTCCACTGTTGCACTCGAAAGATCAATACCAAGGTTGTGATACAGGGTGGCAAAGACTTCCTGGAACTTGACGGGGCGTTCGACGGGTTCATTGCCATGCTTGTCGGTTGCACCAATCACCTGTCCCAGATTCATGCCTCCGCCAGCCACGAAGGCAAAGTTGGCTTTCGGCCAATGGTCGCGGCTGTTCATCTTATTAATTTTTGGGGTCCGCCCGAATTCGCCCCACATCACGATGGAGACGTCGTCCTGCAGGCCGCGTTCATGGAGATCCGTAATGAGAGCGCTGAGGCCCTGGTCGAGGAGTGGAAATTCCTCCCGGGAACGCGGAAAATTCAGGCCGTCTCCACCATGCCAGTCCCAGCGACTGTAGTTCAGGGATACTACCCGGGCTCCGGCCTCCACAAGGCGACGGGCTACAAGGAAGTTTCGAATCATCTTGGGGGCACCGTCTCTCTGATATTTCGGATCGTTGATTCCGTAACGCTCGACCACGCTGGGATGCTCCTGGGAGACATCGAGGGCGGCGGCCAGATTTCCATCGGCAAGAATTTCAAGAGCTTGCCGGTTGTAGGTGTCGAGGCCCTCCATCTGGCCAGTGGTGTCAATGTTGGCCTTCAGTTTGTCCATCGATGCCCGGAGAGCTTCGCGGTCCATCAGGCGATCCAGCGACATACCCTGAAGAGTCATGCTCTTGGCACGGGCATTGGGATCCTTGTCAACGAGCCCCATAGGCGCGTGAGAATTACCAATAAAGCCCCCGGTGCCGGCTTCACCCCATGTCCGGTTTCCAGTGGGATACATGAGCGAGACGTTGGCAGGTATGCCAGGCTTGGACCCATGCAGCTTCGAGACCCACGATCCCCATGCTGGCCAGCCTCCGGCAGGGGCGTTGTCTCGCTTCTTATGGCCGGTCATGCACTGGTAGCAATCATGGGCCCCATC
>DIHT01000151.1 GCA_002420305.1 Akkermansiaceae bacterium UBA5689
TCACTGATTACCTTGCCTCCGAACTGGCTCAACTGCTTGTAGCGCCCAGCATGAAAATACGTGAGCTTATTGTCATTCAACCCCAGCAAGTGCAACAAGGTGACATGGATGTCCCGAATCGGGTGAACACACTCTACAGCCTGAGCTCCCAGCTCATCGGTCCCTCCAACCATGGCCCCCTTCTTTACCCCTCCGCCTGCCATTAGCATGGACATCGCATCGATGTTATGTCCCCTCCCCAGCGAGTATACTCCTCCTCGCTTATTATTATCCGGAGTACGACCAAATTCTCCCGTCCATACCACTAGCGTCTCGTCCAGCATCCCTCGGGACTTGAGGTCCCGTATGAGGGCGGCCATTGGCTTATCAACGCTTCGAATTCGAGAGCTATGCCCCCGTTCAAGATAATCATGACTATCCCACCCTCCACTAAAGATCTGAACAAAACGCACTCCCTGCTCTACCAGTCTTCTGGCCATCAGGCACTGCCTGCCGAAAGAAGAGGTCTCCTTGTTGTTTAATCCGTACATCTCCCTCACTGAATCAGACTCACCCTTGAGATCCATCGCATCGGGAACAGTCATCTGCATCCTGAATGCCAATTCGTAACTATCCATCCGCGCCACCAGATCCTCGTGGTCGGGATGATTCACAGAGTGCTTTTGATTAAGAATCGCTAATTCATCGAGGCTTCGACGCAAATGCTCTCGATTCTTGAATGAGGGTGAGTTGAGATCGAGGATCGGAGTTCCTTCGGGTCGCAAACGCGTCCCCTGATAATGAGCAGGGAGGAATCCATTACTCCAGTTTCCGGGACCCCCCTGAGGCATCGCCAACTCGGTCATTACGACATACCCCGGAAGGTTTTCATTCATGGTTCCCAGACCGTGAGTCACCCACGACCCCAGGGCAGGATCTGCACCCAGGCGGCTTCCCGTATTCATATGGAACAGCGCCTCTGGATGGTTCAGGGACTCTGCTTGGCATCCCCGGTAGTTACAAAGCTCATCAGCAACATAGGGATCGGCAAGATGCCTCCACTGGTCGCTCATCTCGATCCCGGACTGACCCACCTGACGAAACTGAAACGGACTTCCTACGAAAAACTTATATCCGCTGGCGAGCCCGCCTTTGAGCCTCGACTCTTCCTTGTGGAGCTCATTGAGTTTTGGCTTGGGGTCAAAAGTGTCCATATGCCCCGGACCACCCTCCATGAAGAGCATGATACAGGCCTTGGCTCTCGGCTCATGCATGGCTGGCCTCGGAGCCAGCGGACCAGTCACCGCACTCTCCTTTGCAAGGAGATCACTCATGGCGACCGCGCCAAGTGAGGCCCCTAGACCATAGAGAAACTCACGACGAGTTGCCGGCGTGGAAGTGGGTCTAGCACAGATTGATTGATGCATATCAGCTCAGTAAACGTACAGAAACTCGTTGCTATTAAACAGAAGAAGGGCCAAATCCGCCAGCCCCCGTACGAAAGGAGAAACATCCCCAGGCTTCCGGTCGGGGGTATAATCTTCATACACTGGAAGAACCTCCTCGTAGCTGAAAGTCTTACCCGAGAACTCTTCGACGAGAGACCGGGTTATCTGGGTGGGATAGCGGCCTTTGGGAGCGATCTGCCCACGATGATAAACCTTCATATCATTCACATAGCGCTGCAGCCTCTCCAGCTCCATAGAATCTGGAGAACGCCCCAGGATTAAATGAAAGGCCAGCTCAACCTGCCCCGCAAGATCAGCTTTCTCATTCTTAAGACGCAGAGCCAAGGCGATTGAGCGATCAGTCATGACGTCGCTGTTTAATAGCGCAAAGGCCTGAGGAGTCACCGCCGCTGAATGCCTCTCTTCACACGATTCGTTCGGACTGGGCCGATTAAAGAGATCGAGGAAAGGGTCGGGAAGACCTCGAACACGGTAGGTGTATATCGTCCGCCGATTTCTCTCAGAAGGCCTCCGGGATGGCTGCCATGCCGGAGCAATCGAGAACTGAATCATACGTGGTGCCAGCGCGACTTCCTGGTTGATCTCCGGCAAAACGGGGACTCCCCCACGTCCAACCCTCAGCTCCCCACTGGCAAAAAGGAGAGTATCCCGGAGCTCTTCCGCGGTGAGCCGACGCGGGGAAAAACGAGCAAGCAAATGGTTGTTGGGATCCTTCTCTCGGAGAACCTTGATACTCGGATGCCTGCCCGATTGCCGGTAAGCCCTTGAGTTCATGATGACCCGATGCAGGCGCTTAAAAGTCCAGCCGTTCTCCACAAAATCCCCGGCCAACCAGTCAAGGAGCAGGGGATGAGTTGGCTTTTCTCCCTTAGCTCCAAAATTATTTGGATTCCCCGCAATGCCTTTGCCGAAATGATGCTGCCAGATCCGATTGACAATCACTCGAGCAGTAAGCGGATTGCGTGGATTAACGATCCAACGGGCAAGGGCGAGTCTTCGGCTCCCAAGATGATCTTCAATCCTATAGGGGTCATCTGCTCCTCTCCCTTTCACAGGCACCCCACAACCGCTCAGAACACCAGGGCTCACCTTTTCTCCCGGCGCCTCCAGAGAACCCCCTGAGTAAATCACACTTTCAGGCAACCATCCCCCGTCCAACTTGTCCGCGATGCGCATTTTGAGAGCCCGGTTCATTTTCCCTGGTGGATCTGGCCCATCATACACTCCCTGAATCAACGGATCATAACGCTCCATCCTGCGGGTCCAGATCCTCTCGTCCTGCTCCCGAACCTTCAGCCTTCCCTGTTCCGCGTGGTCCAGACCTACATGGCGGGGCGGCTTCTCCTCGTCAGGAAGACCTCTGCGCTTCTGGGGTGCAAGGTAGGGCAACTCTCTTTCCGCGAACCACTGCCTCGCTGCATCTTCCTGCTTTCCGAGCAATATATTTTTCTTTTCGGCAGCAAACGAGAGGAGCCGGCGGACCTGTGTCTGCCCCTCCTTGAATCCTCCCAGATTCTCGGCATCCAGAAACGGCACCTTGCGCTCCGCCATCTGGGTGCCCGCAAAAGCTGCATAGAACCGGTAATAGTCGCGAGTTGGAATCGGATCAAACTTGTGGTCATGACACTTAGCGCATCTCAGGTTTGTCGCGAGGAAGGTCTGCCCGACCGAATTCACAACGTCATCAAGGTAGATCTGACGTGCTTCCGGAGCCTTCACCATCGCACTGTCCCACGGCCCCATTCTCAGGAATCCCGTTGCCACCAGCCACTCACGCTCCTCCTCTGTGTATTCTCCACTGAGCCTCACCTCATGCAGCGCTTTACCTTCTATGCCTGTCCTTTCCTGGACTGATTCGTCTGCAAGCTGATCCCCCGCAAGCTGCTCCACGACAAACTGATGGTAGGGCTTATCCCGATTGAAGGAGCGAATCACGTAATCGCGATAGCGCCACGCGTTTGAGCGCTCATAGTCATTAGAATATCCCCCTGTATCGGCATAGCGAGCCACATCAAGCCAGTGCTGCGCCCAACGTTCTCCATAATGAGGACTTTCAAGCAGTCGATCGATCAGAGCGCTCCAGGCCTTTCCGGAATCGTTCTCCCAGTCGTCCAGAAATCTCACTACCTCGGCGGGCTCGGGCGGCAACCCAAGCAGGTCATAGGTCGCTCTTCGAATAAGCATCCGCGGCTCGGCCTCCGGAGCTGCATCATAACCGGCATTACGCCTGCGGGCATCAATGAAGAAATCCACAGGATGTTCTCCATCGGGGACGTTGCCTCGAACTACCGGGCGAAGACTCCAGAGATCCTCCGGGAGATAACGGCGATACGTCCACTCCTCACTCTGCCCTCCACTTGTCTTGAGAATCTCCCCCTCGGTAGTCACTGCAATAGCCCGCTCTGCGTCGGTGTATTTACGACGCCTTACTTCGTTGGGCCATGGCGCTCCGGCCGTGATCCAATGACGAAAATCCTCGATCTGACCAGAAGTCAGTCGGTCGTTCTCTTTCGGAGGCATCTCCAAGTCCTCGTCTTCCCAGGTAATCGCCCGATAAAGATCACTCTCCTCCGGCTGGCCCTCCACCAGAACCCGCGCGGAGCTCTCTCCGCCCTTCAGCATCCCCTCACGGCTGAGTAAATTCAAATCGCCCTCGATATTCTCTGGGTCCTCCCCATGACACGCAAAGCACTTTGCCTTGAGCACAGGATAGACCTTCAGGGAAAACAGCCGAGCGCCCTCGACTTCCCCTCGAGAAGCCGGCGTCAGAACACCCACCAGAGCTCCAGCTAGAACCGAGGCGAATCCTGCTCGTGGAAATCTACTCACAATCAAACTATGACACCCATTCATCCGCCACAGCAGAAGGTCAAATGGAGCCTTAGTATTCCTCCAGATCCCCCTTCAGCGCAAGTCTGGATCACTACCTGTGGAGGTCTGAAATAAGAAGAATTCATCGCTATATAGATGTTGTTGAGCAGGGCTCACTGTGAACGGAATCACTCTTTCATGTCCTCGCAGTGTCCGTTTGGATTACTTATTTCTGAGGACAAAGCGGAGACTGCAGCTCATGCTTGTGACCAGCTCTATTCCCGTTAGCCTATCTGCGATGCGATATTGCCTCCTCAGCGCCTCTTGTGCCTTCACCCTGGCAAGCTCTGGCCACGCCGAACCCTCTCCTGATCTTCCTAAACATATTGCCATCATACAGGCAGTGGGAGTGGAGGGCATTGGCAACAGGGAGGCTGCCGCGGCGTTCCAAAAACTCTCTCATGCGGAACCCTCCTCGCTTCTCCCACTGTTGAAAGCGGTGGAGCCCAGCAATCCGATTGCGCGGAACTGGCTCCGGTCTGCCATCGAGGTTATTGCGGAACGAGCAACGGCCGAGGGACGCCCCCTGCCACTCAACGCCTTGCGTGATTTCCTCAATGACCGGGAGCAATCACCGGAGGCTCGACGCCTCGCCTTTGAACTCATGCTCGCTATTGATCGCGACACCACCGAAGGGATGATCCCATCCTTCATCGATGACCCCAGCAACGAACTCCGTCGAGACGCGGTTGCTCAGATTCTCGTCCAGGCCAAAAAGCAGCTGGCAGATAGCGATAAAGCTGCCGCCCAGACATACCGACAGGCTCTTGATGCTGCCAGAGACGTTGATCAGATCCAGGAAATCGCGAAAGCATTTACAGGGATGGGATTGGAAATCGATCTCCAAAAGCACTTTGGCTTTCTCACCAACTGGAAGGTCGTGGGCCCATTCCACAACCTCGAGCGAGCAGGATTCGCTGAAAAATTTGCGCCTGAGGAAAATCTCAAACTCCACGCAACCTACACAGGCAAGGAATCCGAGGTTACCTGGCAACCACTCTCTACCTCGGACCCATACGGCAAGGTAGATCTGAACAAGCCTTATGGAAAACTCAAGGAAGTGACCGCATACGCCTACCATGAATTTGACTCTGGAAAGACTCAGGAAGTCGAGCTTCGCCTCGGATGCAAGAACGCTTGGAAACTCTGGCTCAATGGAAAGCTGGTTTTTGGACGTGATGAGTATCACCGGGGGCAGCGGATCGATCAGTACAAAATGCCCGTCACACTCCAGAAAGGACCGAATAGCATCCTCTTAAAACTTTGCCAGAACGAGCAGAAGCAGGACTGGACCGTGCAGTGGGAGTTCCAGTTACGGGTCTGCGACTCGACGGGAACTGCAGTCCTCGCAACCAATCGCCCTGCCCCTAATTCTTCTAAATAAGACCTCGCATCCTGCGACTGGAAATCAGGAATAGAACATGAACACTCTCATCACCTCCACCACGACCGTAATTCTATGGATCCTGGCGAATGCGGGCGCCTCAGCTGAATGGCATCGCTTCCGCGGTCCAGAGGGAAACGGCTACGTCCCCGGCAACAGCGAGCTCGTGACCGAATTGGGGGAAACGACTACGGCCTGGACGGCCCCCCTACCCGGGCGCGGATTGGGCAGCGCAATCATCATAGGAGACAAGGTATTCGTCTCCGCCGCAAGTGGCCCTGAGCAGAACAAGCTTCTCATTCTCTGCTTTTCCGATCGAGATGGATCTGAGCTCTGGCGCCGGAGCTTCTGGGCGACAGGGCGCACAATGTGCCACAAGAAAACCTGCGTCGCAGCTCCCACTCCGACCACAGATGGAAAGTATCTCTACGTTCTCTGGTCCTCTAACGACCTTGTGGCTGTTGACCTCGAGGGAAACCTGAAGTGGATGCGGGGCCTGACTCTCGACTACCCGAATGCGTCCAACAGCCTCGGGATGTCCTCTTCTCCCATTATTGCAGACAACACCCTCGTCGCTCAGGTCGAGAATGACTCTGAGTCTTTTGCCGCAGGATTTGACCTTCACACGGGAGTGAACAGATGGAAAATTGATCGACCAAAAATGGCGAACTGGACTTCTCCAGTCACAATGCAGATGGACGGTAAGGTGATTGTCGCCCTGCAGTCGGGGAAAGGCGTCATGGGCATCTCCCCCTCCACCGGATCCAAGCTCTGGAATTTTTCGAATGGAGCCGCAACCATCCCCTCTGGAGCCGCTGCGGGAGACACCCTGATCATCCCATCGAGGGGGATCACCGCCGTCAAACCCAACCCCCTCGGTGGCGAGCCAGTCTCTCTGTGGAACCAGAAAACCCAGAAACCTGCAACAGCCAGCCCGCTGATTATGGAGGATACGATCTATTTCACGAATAGCGCCGGAGTCCTCACTGCGGCAGATCGAAAGACGGGGAAACGCCTGTGGCGTATCAGGATGAAAGGTCCCTTTTCTGGCTCTCCCGTAGCATGCCAGAATGGCCATCTCTACTTTTTCAACGAAGAGGGCCTCGGCCAGGTTGTGGACATTACCGGAGACACCGGTGAGGTCGTGAGCGAGTTCGATTTGGGAGAAACGATTCTCGCTACTCCAAGCATATCCCGGAACTCTCTCTATATTCGGAGCGATCAGACACTGTGGAAATTTTCCGCACAGAAGGAGTAGGCCACCTCCATCCGAGCAAGACACAGTCGCAACCTCAGGGCATCATGAACTGGCTTGTCGCTGTAAAAATGCGGCTTGCTCCACCGCCTCCGCGGAAGGAAACCTCGACAGGATAGCTTTGACCCGAGATCAGCCCTGAGTTGGCAACATCAAACTCAGCGATAACCGAAGCCGGATCAGGATCGCCTTCCTCATCGACGCGAGCTGCAGATGTTGTGGCGCCGTTACGAGTAATATTTCCATTGTCCCAGCGTGCCGACTCACCTCCAACCGTGATGGCAATTGGGCGCACAACGTTTCCATTCATGGCGTTTACCAGAGCAGGCAAGTTGGCGGCCTGGCCGTTTGTGCTTATCCCAGTCGGAGGCAGGTCAATCTGGAGGGTGACGGTCGAAGCTTCCGGGGGTGCGAGCGCCAAGTCGATAGCGACCAGAGCCTGATAAGCCGCCGCATGCAAATCCCCCTCGTCTGGGGGAGTTGTCAGCGCCGCGATCTCAACCCCGGCCTCTCCAATCAAATACATCTGGTAGGTCGCCACGTCTGCCGGATCGGTTACGTCCTGCAGGGAAACCAGTTTGTATTGGGGCCAGTCATCCGAGATCAAAGCTCGCCCATCCCTCGCATTCAGCCCCCATTTCTCTGCGATAATCAGGCGCTCAGTCGTATCGGCGCCGTTAAAGATGGGGACCAGGGAGTTTGAGTGAAGTTCGAGGCTCCCGGTCTCATCGACAGTATCGATACCAGTCAGATCAAGGATGGTCGTAAACAGATCTGCCACCTGGACGAGCGTGTCGGAAACTCCGGCCTGGCGAATATCCGGGCCGGCAGCAAAGAAAGGAACATGGATCCCTCCCTCGTTCAGAGAGCCCTTTGCACCCGCCAGTCCTCCCACGGGGGCCTGGTCAACCTGATTCGGCGTTCCGTTGTCTCCCACGACAAGGACATTGGTCCGTTCAAGGTCAACTGCAGAGAGCAGGCGGCCAATTTCACCATCAAGCGCCTCCAGCATTCGAACGTACAAATCCCGGTTACTGGCACCAGTGGTGGAAAATCCTCCCTCTGGCGCGAGCTCAGCAGGTGGATCATGAAAAGGGTCGTGCGGCGCATTAAATCCCATCCAGACAACCCATGGTGAGGCCCCACGAGTCTCGATAAAGGAGACCGCTTCATCAATCTGGACCGATGTCGCGTAGGGAGAAGTATAGACGCCCTCAGCCACAAGACTTGTAATTGAGGTGCCTGAATCCACAACCACACCGTCCTCTATCTTAATCCTGTTCCAGGAATTATAGTCCTGCACACCCCCCTGCAGGGTTCCTGAAAAGTTAGGCCACCCGCCCCTGTCCCGGGGCCCGGTGTTTCCCGATCCAAGATGCCACTTTCCAAATGAAGCGAGTTCGTAACGCGGAGCTGCCCTGGAAATAATCTCAGGAAAGGTTTCCTCACTCGCTGGCAGAATATTGTCCGGGTTTGGGTTTCCTACTCCATGCTGATAGGTCTGCCGGCCGGTCAGAATCGTGGCTCGGGTAGGAGAGCAAATTGGCTGCGCGTAGCCTCGAGTGAAGAGCAGCCCCTCGTCAGGAGTGCCCGTGATCTCTCCCGAAGAATACAATAACCCCCGGAGATTAGGCATATTCGCCAACTGAATCCCGGGGCCTCTCGCATTGTAGAGCTCCGAGGCATCAATCCCCCAGTCATCAAGAATGAGAAGCAGGACATTATTCGCGCCCAGGACCGAGTAGGCATTCAGGGAAGTAACAGAGCGATTGAGTCGGGCCGTGTAGTCTCCACCTGGAAGGTCTGAATCATCAAAACTCACTTCCATTAATCCCGTGGATGAGTCATAGGCAATAACCTCTGCTTGTTGTCCTCCCACAGTAAGGACCCCGACATTTTCCGGGAGAGGTGGCGAAATCGGAAACTGGAACACATGGGAAACTGCCCGAGTAAAATCAAATTCCTCGAGACCATTCGTATCAAAAGACTCCAGATCCGTGAGCCTGCTACGGAAAAACTTTGTGTCGGGAGCCGGAACCTTATCTGCAGAATTCAACTGATAGGAGAGCCTTTCACGCTCTGGCCTCACATTAAACGCCTCCGCGACCCATGAGCCCACCGCGAG
>DIHT01000088.1 GCA_002420305.1 Akkermansiaceae bacterium UBA5689
CAAGGTTCTCCATAATCCGGTAATTTGCGGATCTCTTCTGATGCCAACCGCCTTCAGTTGCAAGGGCGGTTTGGGTAGTCTGCGGGCATAACCATGTAAATACGTTGATGCATGGTGATCCTTACAGAGAATTCTGCTGGCCAAAAAGGTGAGGCGTTTTTAGGGTCGCCCCCCGTCGATGCGCCCATCATGAAATCATCCCGATACCTGCTCCCACTTGTTCGTCTTTCGCTGGCATTTTTTGCGGTGGTTGTCGCACCCGCGGCCATGGCACAAACAGTGAAGAAAATTGAAGCGTCCGACCCCACCTTCGAGGATCTCCAATCGCCTAGCGTCGGTGGGAACACCGGCAAGAAAAGCTGGAAGCCAAAGGATTGGTTGGAGGTTGAAGTGAAAGTTAAGTTGGAGCCAGGTCGCTCTGCCCCTCGCGATGGTCACGTCGATCGCCTCACCGTGCGCTGGTTTGTGGCTGTTGAAAACAAGATCGATAAGGCCGGGCAAAAATATTTTCTGATGGAGAAAGAGGTAACTCACGTCAACGTTCCGCTCGACGAGGATTTCTATCTGTCCTGTTATCTTTCTCCGGCCACGATCAAGCGTCTGACCGGAAGCGAACGCGCAGGTAAGAATTCAATCACCGCTGTGGGTGGAGAAATTACTGTTGCTGGTGCCTCAGCCCCGGCCCGGTTTACCTCGCAAGGAAGCATCAGTAAACCGTGGTGGCAGTCTCCAACGATGCAGCGCACCAACAAGTATCCATTGCTCGACAAAAGCGAAACTCCCTTCAAGTTTCTCTGGTGGGATCGTTACCTCGAGATTGAGTCGGAGCCGGGCTAGAGCCTCGAGCAGATTTGCCAAAGGCGAGCTGTATTGATCTCATACACATTCTAAATCCCACCAGCCCACCGGGCTGCATTACCAAAATCTTTTTTCATACACATCATGGCTGACGCAGAGAGCACAATCGCCCTGAGCATAGGATCGCAACGTATTTCCATGGCGGTCTTTGACCCCTCCAAGTCCGGAGGGCTGATCTTGAAATCATACGGCTCGCAGACGATTCTTGCAGACCCCTCTCAGGATCTCACGCGCCTCCCGCAAATTACTCTTGCGGTCAAAGAGTTGGCGGCCGCCCTCAAGGTGCGGGGAGAAAAAGTTCGCTACTCCATGTCCGGGCAGTCGGTTTTTACCCGGTTCATGAAGCTTCCGCCTCTCGATGAGGATAACGTCGAGGAGTTGGTCAAGTTTGAAGCCCAGCAGCATGTTCCGTTTCCCATCGAGGAAGTGGTCTGGGACTGGGCCCGGATGGAGTCCTCCAGTCCTGAAAAAGAAGTTGTCCTGGTTGCAATCAAGCGGGACGCGCTGACCGAAATTAATGAGACCGTGGCCCAAGCGGGGATCGGAACTCGCGAAGTGGATGCTGCCCCAATGGCGCTCTATAATGCCTTTCGATACAACTATCCGAACGAGGACTCTCCTGTGCTTCTAATGGATGTCGGAGCGAAAGCGACAAACCTTGTTTACGTCGAGGGGAGCAAACTTTTCACTCGTAGCATTGCGGTGGGTTCGTCATCTGTCACCACTGCGATCGCAAAGGAATACAATATCTCCTTCGCGGAGGCGGAGAATCAGAAAGTCAGCAACGGGATCGTTTCTCTAGGCAGTGGTCATACCTCCCAGCTCGATGAAGCAAGCGCCCAGCTTGCTACCGTGATCCGTAATTCGCTGAACCGGTTGCCTGCAGAGGTCGCCCGAACGAACAGTTATTATCGTAGCCAGCAGGAGGGAAGCATGCCGACCAAGGTGTATCTTGCGGGCGGAGGAGCGAATCTTTCCTACCTCCCTGAGTTCCTTGAAGAGAAGCTGCGGATGCCGATTGAGATCTTTAATCCCCTCCAGCGAGTTACCGTCGGTAAATCGATCGATGTTGAAGGGCTCGGGCGCGAAGCGCACATGATCGGTGAGCTAGTTGGTCTCGCGCTCAGAGGAGTAGGTCGGGCACCGGTCAGCATTGATCTGGTTCCGGACGCAGTTGCTACCGAAAGAGCGACTGCTCAGCGGAAGCCCATTCTCATCGCTTCTGCGGTCATTGCGATGACCGCGATGGGGTTTTGGGCGGCAAATAAGTCGGTCCTTGCCACCGATGCGGTTGCCAAGGAAAAGGCGATGGCACAGACGAAGGCAAAATTTGCAGGACCAGGAGGAAAGATCGACCGGGAGACAAAAAGGCAGAAAGATCTGGCGGACCTGGCTGAAGCCTACGCGGATCAGCAGGTGGCTCGAGTGAGATGGATAGGTGTTCTCACCGAGGTGCAGTCATACTTCAATGATCAGGACGTCTGGATTACGGATTTTGAGCCGATGGGCCTTTATAAGACCAGCGATCCAAAGTCGGGGGAGGCACGGGTCAAGCAGGGCTTCTCCAAGGCTGCCTATGGGGAGAGCTCTCTGGACAACCTGAAATCGAATTCCTCCGCAGCGGCTACTCCCTCGAGGCGAGGAAAGAAGAGAGGACCTGTAGCTCCCGAGCCTCCGCAAGAGGCAATTAACGTCATCAGGGTTACCGGCTTCTGGAAGTCGGATGCTCAGGCAGTGACTAAGATCGTGGACAGAATCCGAGCGAAGCAGGATGAGGATGGAGCCCTGTTTTCTTTCAAGCAGAATCCAGCTGACTCCAGTAGTGCTGATCTGGCTGATGGTGATATTCTGCCGGTATTGAACAACACCATTACCGATCCGAATAAACTGGCGGAGCAGTTTGTCATGATTCTACCGCTGAAGAATCCCATCCAAATCAAATAGGGAGAGAGTTAAGTAAAATCAGAACCGTAAAGACTAATGGGATCTTGGATTAAGAATAATACGTTTGAAGCTTTTCTGCTTCTT
>DIHT01000071.1 GCA_002420305.1 Akkermansiaceae bacterium UBA5689
TTACTCGCCCCGGCAAGGCCTCCCACCAGTAAAGCCGCGACCATACAGAACGAGCTCACCTCCTTCTTCACCGGAGAAAAGATCCTAAGCCCTGCACGCTTCATCTTCTTCTTCATGACCAAGTAGCGAGCTCTAGTTTGCTTCAGGAGATGCACTCCCTGCAGCTGCGCCACCAGCCCCTCGCTGATCGCCTGCATTGACGCCCGACCACGCCTGACCAGTCGCCTCCTGCCAGACGTTCGGCGGCAGGTCAATCGAGACGAAGGATTGAGCTGCTGCCTGAGGATCCTGACGATGGAATTGTCGAAACGCCCGCATCAGGGCACCTTCCCGGACGCGAGGCTCGGAAATTTCATTGGCCCACTCAACCGCCAGAGAGCCATCTGAGTGCGCAAAGGCGGCAGTAAAGCCATTCAGCGCCATGTTCCTCTCATGAGAGGTATCCATGGCCATGATCGACTCGATCGCCCCCTCAGGGTTCTGGGACGCCCAGGCCGCATACGCCGCACTCCACGCGCTCGACCTCAAAGGTCCGTCCGGAAGCTCCGCAGCCCATTCCAGAGTCTCCGCCATCCCGCCGTCACGTGCGATTTCACGGGTAAGGGTATCCATGGGCCGCCAGTCAAAATTATTCAGATCTGTAGTCTCAAAGATAAAATCCGTTGCAACCATCACATCGTTATCGACCAGCCCTTCAAGAAGGCGCCTCTCCACCCGGGACGCCACCTCGGGCTCGAGCCCTGAGAACACTTCGATGGCCGCCTGTGGATCCACGCTCGCCAAGCCCGGGATCATATTGCCCAGAAAACCCTCGAAATAATGGTCTGGGATTTCATCAAGATGGGCAATGGCTGTGGCAGGATCATTCGCTCCCCAGGAATAGTCGAAGAGCTGCCATAACTTACCGTCCACCCCAGCCTGGGCCATTGCCCCTCTCATCATGAAAGCCTGCTCCCGATTGAAGGTCGAGGACTGCATCTCCTCCAGAATCCGGTCGAATGCTCTTCGGCGGTCAACCGCTTTTGAACCCTTCACAGCCTGCGCTATGAGGGATGTGATTTCCTTTTTGCCCAGCGGCCCCCTCTGGTTCATCGCAGCTGAGGCATCCCGCGCAATAAGACTCTGAGCAGCCTGCCGATTCCTGGACCGCATCAACCCCGTCATGCTTTTCGACTGACCAGCCAATGGCACCAGGTCCGCGGGCTTTGTAGGTTTCACCCCAGGAAGAGGAACATACACATGTGCCTCGCTATCTGCTACTTCTCCGGAACTATTTGTCCGCTCTATGGAGTTCGGAATCCTTACCGTTCGGAAATCCTTGTCCTGACCGTTGTCCGCCAGCTGCGCTCCCAGTATGAGCGCACCAGTCGTGACGACAGCCCATAGCAGATGGGCGGTCACAGCTTTCCTGGGAAGCCATGGCAACTTCATCGCCGCCTCCTGTCCCTTGAACTCATGATCGATTCCTGCACATCAGCCGAGAGACCTGATCCACTGAGCCACTCCGTCAAACCTTGACCACCTTTTCGCCTCCACGAGCGAGCTACCTCGACCATGACTTCCTGACGCTGTTCTGGAGCAGCAATAGACTCTGCCCAGCTCATGGCAGCCGTGGGATCTTCCCAGACCACATGAGTGCTATATCCTGCTACTGCCGCATCCCGCATCGGTGACGCTGGCATGTCCTGAAGATACTCTCCTGCAGCAGTTGGATCCCTGCGCGCCCATGAATTCAAACTCCCCCTCATCCCAACCTGACGATTTTCACCTTCCGGGAGATTACTGGCCCAATTCAAGGCAGCCTCGGGATCTCGTCCGGCCCAGTTCGCTCCCACTTCCCAAAAGACTCTCTCCATTCCAGGCTCACTCACAAATCCCTCAGCCCACTGGGCAGTGCCGGCAGGATCTCGCCCCGCAAAGTGATCTGCCACCCGACCGAGGGCCTCATTACGCATTCTTCCTTCCGGAAGTCCGTCTGCCCAGGTGGAAGCTTCCAGTGGATTCTCCGCAGCCCGGAGCACCTCTCCCGTGACGATATGCATATGCCCAGGGTGGGCCTGGCCACTGGAAACCATTCTCTCAACGAATTCAGCTGCCTGCCTGGGATCTGTATCAGCCAGTCCTTCGACAATCCCCGAGACGAGGTGATGGCGCAACCCATTGATCTCAAGTTTCCGGTCCTTGAGAAGGGGGTCAAAACGGGAATCATTTTCCATATCGAGCCCCTCGATCCACGCCATCGCCTCTCCTGGATTGACCCCCGCCCACCCTGCGAGAGCTGGCTTCATGTCATCCTCTTCCGTGTCGATCCCGAACATGATCGCGTCCACTCCGGCCACCGCTCCCCACGCGTAGTGAAATTCCTGAAACTCAGCACTCCGGTGATCCTGCCCCTCGATCTCCCCCCTGATCAGAAGAGCATTTTCAGCCGTTAAACCCTGTAGTAATTTGGAGAATGCCAAACGCTTCGCTACCGGATCAGAGGAGCCCCGGAAGGTCTCCCCCAGATTTGTGATCTCACTCTCGCTGAGAACTACTTTTTGCGACAGGATACTCGAAATACCCTCCTTCGCTCCTGCCCCAAGACCCGCGCCAGCCATCTCACCTCTCTTAACCCGGGAACCCTCTCTCTCATCTTCCAACCCCGATTTGGAACCCGCTCGCTCTCCGGTCCGGGGAATAGAGAATTGCCCCTTCTCTGAGGATGAGGGCAAAAGAAAATAGCCAACCAAAAACGCTCCCAGCGCAGTTGCCCCCCAGATGAGGTGTGTTCGAGAAACTTGTTTCATGATCTGGAGCCAGCACCCCATCTTTTATTGACGTCTCTGTTCCCACTATCCGCTATTTTGCTCCCAATTTGGACCTTTTTTTTCCTGTTTTCGTCGCACGAAAGTGCCAAAACCGCCACCGTCACCCCAGTCTCTCGATTTTAGCGCCCATTCGAAACCGGCAATCGCGTCAGAATATCCCTGACGTTCTTCATCCCAGCCTGTCTCGATCCAAAATCCCGAGCGATTCCTAGACCTCACCAACCAAGGTGTGATTGACCGCAGACCTCTGCGAGCAAGAGTCCTGTTGGGGCTCTCGTGGATCTCAAAGCTACTTAAGAGGCGAAAAGCCGAGGGCGCGGAGAAAGATCACATCCGACTGTGTCGACAGGACATCCCCGTTGACCGCCTCCTGCTTTGAAGAAAGATCCCGGTGAAGCCCCTTCCACGCGGCCTCTGCCTGTTCACGATCCTTGTGATAAAAAAGGCTAAAAAGGGAGTTCTCTGAGGAGGGTTTATCAAACGGGGCCCACGATCCAATCTCGCTCATTCCATGCTTGGAAAACAGGGGCCTCAGTTGCCCTTCGAACCAATCACCCGGCACTGCCGTCTCTCCCGGAGCTCCCGCATAACTACGCAATTCATAGATGCCTCCCGGTTGCTTGATCGCAACCTCCCGGAGGCGGGAATACGGCTTCTCATTCAGGAAGATACTTTCCGGTTTCTTCGCCAGCAGTCCCTGAAACTCGGGTTTATCCAATACTCGCTCCCATTCCCGGTCGTTGGAGAAATTTACCCAGTTCCGATAGGCATCGTAGCGAGATTCGTGTCTAAGCAGGTAAACCAACCTTCGCCGTTTCTTGGCAGGGCCCCCGGTAGGGATCCAGTAGCCCAGAGCCTCCAACTTATGCCTACGAAAAATCCGGTCGGTGTGATCCTTGAAGCGCTTGATCAGATCCCCATGCCTGCCCTCGGCCGCGGAATAGATCCGCAACTCATGAAGTGGACCTTCCATAAGACGCGGAGAGCGCAGGGACTCCTTTTCGATCAGCTCCGCGTCCCTCCCTTTCGTCTGACCCAGCGCAACCTCCAGGGGCGCCTCAAAAATCCAGGCCATGTCATCTGATATCTTACGACTCGCATCGTGACCCCCGACATAGATGCCATTATCGGAGAAAGGAGAAAGACAGAAGGCTCTCGGTGAGACCAGAACCGGCTTACCCGGTTTGTATTCGTTATTGATCTCGTGCAGGGTGTAACTCAGATCACTCCTGCGAACAGCATACATAGCCCCACCATACAGAGCGCTTCCTTTCCAGCGCAGCTCGTGCTTCTCGCGGATATTCCCTTGGAAACCAATGAGATGAACCGTCTCCCCGCTCTCTGGATCAATGACTGGATACATCATGTTGTGAGCACCCAAGGTGTAGCTCACCTCCACCCCCAGCTTCCTGCTCATCAGATCCATAATACTCACCTCATCATGCAGCGTGAATCCTCCCCTACCATCCGGGTCCAGCCGTTTAACCTGACTCGCAGAGCGGGCGCCCGGGGCCCAGATAAACAAGAGGGATTCCCCTGCCCCCCTCGGATTCCTGACCGCACTCAACCCCCGGATACCGCCCACGTCTGTATCGGCATCCTCATAAAGATCCAGAACCACACGGTAGCGAGCCGGCGCTCCATCAACACGCTGGTAGATCGCACCACCCTCGGAAAAGAACAGCGAGTTATTGGCCCGCGTGATACCAAGGGGTCTCGTTCTGAAGGAACCCTCGGAAAGGAAGGGGTGCTCAAGGTGGCGCTCCCACCTGATTTTCCCCGGAAGGCTCTCATCGTAGGTGCCTGAGATAATCCCGGGGTTCCCAAGTGAAAGAAAGAGTCGCTCTACCCCGGTCTCCTTGTCCCGATGCACTTCCATGTCCCTGGGGACCCAGCGGATCCCACCTGCGCTGGACCCGTGTCGCACAAGAGTGTGAACCCAAGCTCCTTTTTCATCGTCCCGAATCCAGACCGAGACCGCTCCTCCCTTCTCAAAATTAGCACCCGCAGCCATGACAAGAAGCTTGTGTGGCTGGGCAAGCAAACCACCGCTCCTGTCTCGGGTAAACGTCACTGACTTCAGGACGTTTCCCTTCATATACTCCAGCCCCATCCCATTGGTCTTTCCCGTATCGAGGTCAACCTGCCATTCTCCGCCTGCCTGATCGAGGCGCAGAACCTGAGCACTCTGCCTCTCTCCTTCCGGAGGGATAACCCAACGCGCATCAACCCAGTAACCATTAGCTGCATACATCTTCCCCTTGTGGGCCACGAGGTGCATGATCTCGGACCCCCCGGCGTAGGCTCCCGACTGGTCGATATAGCCCGCGGCATAACTCTGGCTCCAGCGGGGTTCACCCAGCGCAAAAGAAGCAAGGGCGATAGCACTCCCAGTAAAAAGGATATGGCAGGAAGATATCATTCAGGGACTTCAGGCACCTTGGCATCATCACGATGATCGAGCCAAGCGGGGAATTTTCCATCCCTCTTCAGCTTGCCCCTCATAATCCCTTATGAACTACTTCTGGGCGGGGAAACGATGCCCTCCAATTCGAGAAAAGGACTCGCAGGGCGATCATATAAGCACACCCAAACCGAGGAGAGACAGGGTCGCTCAGTCATCACAATCTTGGTTCTGATGGGTGAAAGCAGAAACACCGCTCCCCTTCGTTATCCCTCTTTTCTCCCATTGCTCTTGTCCCCGCCCCTGTTGCCCGGCAGAATGATTCAATGAGGAGAACACGATTACTTGCGACCCTCGGACCGGCAACTGAGACCCTCGAGGCGATTCAGGAACTTGTCGTGGCGGGGGCCGACACCTTCCGGCTCAACATGAGCCACGCCTCCCACGATTGGGCCAGGATGGTTTCGGGCCTTGTCCGGGAAGCTGCAAGCGATGCCCCGAGGGGACGCACGGTGGGCCTGCTCTTCGATCTTCAGGGCCCCTCAATTCGTACTGGCACTTTGCCTGAAGCCTTCTCCCTCAAGGAGGGAGACGAGGTTGAGTTCCGGTGCCGCGACAGTGAACCCCGAATCCCCTTGTCCACCACGGTCAACTACAGCGGAATTATTGAGGATGTTTCCGAGGGTGACTCCCTGCTGGTTGATAATGGAAGCATGATCATGAGAGTAAAAGCGATCGACGAGGATCGAATCACCTGCACGGTAAGAACCGATGGTCAGCTAGGATCGAGGCGCCATATCAACCTGCCCGGGGTCAGACTGAACCTGCCTGCCCTCACCGAAAAGGATCGGGCCGACATCAAGTTGGCCACGGAGTGCGACGCGGACTTTATTGCGGGCTCTTTCGTACGGGACGGAGAGCACGTGCGGGAGTTACGGGCCGAGATCGAGCAATCTGGAGGCCATGCCCAGATCATCTCAAAGCTGGAAGACCAGGAGGCCATCAAACACCTTGATGACATTGTACAAGCCTCTGACCTCGTGATGGTGGCCCGGGGGGATCTGGGAATCGAGGTGCATATTGAGGAATTGCCCATCATCCAGCGGCGAATCGTCAAACGATGTCACGAACTTGGGCGCCGAGTCATTGTGGCCACCCACCTTCTCGAGTCCATGATCGACAATCCTACTCCCACAAGGGCCGAGGTTACCGACTGTGC
Organism: Akkermansiaceae bacterium UBA5689; assembly: GCA_002420305.1. Taxonomy (GTDB): domain Bacteria; phylum Verrucomicrobiota; class Verrucomicrobiia; order Verrucomicrobiales; family Akkermansiaceae; genus Roseibacillus_B. The sequence goes on from DIHT01000071.1 coordinate 6,434, forward strand.
CAATGCTGTTTATGAAGAGGCAGACGCCCTGATGGTATCCGGGGAAACCTCCGTCGGACGCCATCCTCGCCGCTGCATTGAAGTCCTCGACCGCGTGGCTCGCAGGATCGAACGTTCTGGAGGACTCGGATATGCCCGGGATGCGGACCTCCCCACCAAACGGCAGAGGGCCGTCAAAGCTGCCGTCGGCCTTGCTGACTCCATCCCGGATGCCGCCCTTGTCGTCTTTACTCGGAGTGGCGCCACTGCAAACCAAGCTGCCCTTCTCCGGCCGCGGGGTCCGATCTATGCCTTCACTCCGGACGCGAAAGTCTGTCGAGGGCTCTCCCTCTCACGTGGGGTTCGCCCCTTTGTAATCCCGTTTCAGGAGAAACCCCGGGAAACGATCGCCGGAGCAATTACTACCCTGCGCAACCGCCGTGACATACCCGCAGGGACTCCCCTCGTGATCTTTTCTGATACCTTTCAGGTTGAGAAGGCGGTTGACTCCATCCTCCTCGAACACGCGTGAGGACCCGCCCTCCCCGATGTCTCAGCCCGCCTTCAGGCTGAACTCTCACCTTCGGACTCGACCTTTCGCACGAATGCCACTTCCTTGACCCGGCGCTCGTCAGCCTCGGTAACTTCAATCTGATAGTCTCCTGCTCCGACTTTATCTCCTACGATCGGGAGGCGCCCTAGCTTGGCAGAGAGGTAGCCGCCTATCGTTGTCGCCTCCGCCGCCTCGAGGTTCGCAGAGGCCACATGAGCTCCCAGCTCACTCAGCGGCAGAGACCCCGCTATTAGAATCCGATCGCTATTCGAGACCATGGCCTGCTGGGGCTCGGCATCAAATTCATCGCGGATATCTCCCACCAGTTTTTCGAGCACATTATCGAGAAATACGACTCCCATGGGATCGCCAAACTCGTTCACGACCAACGCAAGGTGAGACCGCTCCCTGAGAAAGAGAGTCAGCAGAGTATCCAGACGCATGGCCCCTGGAACAGTGGGCATATCGCGCCGGAGCTCACGGAGGTCCAGCTCCGCATCATCTGAAACCGCAACAAGATCCTTTAAATGAATCATCCCGAGAGTGCGATCGAGATGCCCCTCTACCAGCGGGAAGCGCGTATGCTGTGTCTTGATCGCACGAGAAAGGTTGCCCTGTGGCGTTTCCTTGAGATCGAAGACAATCACCTCACCTCGCGGAATCATGACGTCGAGCACCTTGAGCTCGTTCAATTCAAGCGCCTTGATGAGGATTTCCCGCTCCGTAGTGGTCACCTCTGCGTGCTTCTCGCTCTCCTCGACAAGCTGAGCAAGCTCTTCTGCGCTGTGGACCTCATCATGGCCTGTAGGATCCACCTTGAAAAACCGACGTAAAATCCACCCAGCTGATCCGTTGATGATCCAGATCGCCCATCCAAAGCTCCAATAAAACCAATGCAGCGGCCGAATCAACCAGAGCGTCGTGGGCAGCGCCTTGCGGATGGCAAGAACCTTTGGAACCTGCTCCCCTACCACCACGTGGATATACGAGAACGACGCCGCAGCGATCAGGAAAGAGGTCACCCTGATCGCCACCGGGTGCCATCCGGTTTCGTGGAGGAGAGGAGCAACCAGCTTAAAGACCAGCGGCTCACCGAGCATGCCAAGCACGAGTGAGGCAACCGTGATTCCGAGCTGACCTGCGGAAAGGTATCCGTCCAGTTTCGCGAGAGCTCTCAGAGCGAGATGCGAGTCACGGGCCCCTTTGGCTTGCGCCTCAAGGACCTGACTTTTCCGCACTTTGACGAGAGCAAACTCCACCGCCACGAAAAACGCATTGAGAACCAGGAAGATGAAAATTCCGGCAAGATACAAAAGAAGCTCATTCCAACCGGGAAGACTTGTCGGAATCTCGGAGCCACTCGCTAACACAAATTGGATGGACGAACTCATGAGGGGTGGTCCCTACAATTTTTCAAAAACACCTTCGTCTCGTTTTTCGAGAACAGTGAAACCGGCATTCTTAGCTGCCTTTGCTGAAAACGGCTTTGCCACCCGGGGCGAATGGACCCGGCTGACTACCTTACGTACCGGATTCTTGCACAGAGGACAGAATTCCAGCGCAGGCCGGTCTACCGGCCGTCTCAACTCGAAACCACGGGAGCAGCGAACACAGCTCTTGGACGGATCACCCGGGTTTTCAGATAGATACTCGTAAAGGGGCATCTTGAGAGCGGTCGGCAGGGCTCTATTACCACTGCAATTCGAACCGCAGGAGGTAGCCTACCAGCTGGACTTTGTCACGCCGGGAATCAGCCCTGCTGATGCCATCTCGCGGAAGGTGATCCGAGAGAGTCTGAAGCGACGAAGAAAGGCCCTGCGGCGACCAGTCACCTCACAGCGATTGACCACGCGAGTGGGGCTTGCATCCCTTGGCAGCATGCTTAGACCGATATAGTCCTTCTCCTTCTTCAGCTTGTGCCGAAGGTCCTTGAACTTCTCGACAGTCTTCTGCTTGCGCTTGTTTCGCTCTATCCAGCACTTCTTTGCCATGGGAGGGGGGGTCTTACGTGGATTCTGGGCCGATTCAAGGGTTTTTTACCCCGTGAGGCTATTTGACAAGGGGAGAAGCTAGGAATCAAGCCTCTCCGGCGCCATTTCCTGAAGATTCCTCTGCACTCGTTACTTGCAACAGGGATCTTGCGGCGTAGTTCTAGGACTATGAGCGATACTCGCCTAGAACGAGACTCCATGGGAGAAATGCCGGTCCCCGCGGAGGCCCTCTACGGAGCTTCCACCCAGCGGGCGGTCCTGAACTTTCCGATCTCCAACGAACCCGTTGAATCTGGTGTCGTGCATGCTTTTGGCCTGATCAAATGGGCTGCTGCGCGTATCAACGGCGAGCTGGGCCATATCCCTGCGGATAAAACTCCCCTCATCGAGCAGGCCGCACGGGAGGTCTATGAGGGAAAGCTCGATGATCAATTCCCCGTTGATGTCTACCAAACGGGTTCTGGAACCTCGACCAATATGAATGCCAACGAGGTGATCGCCAACCGCTGCGCACAAATAGCCGGGGTAGAGATCGATGCGGACAGGGAGACGAAACCCGTACACCCCAACGATCATGTGAACCAGGGCCAGTCATCGAATGATACCTTCCCCACCGCGATGCACATCGCCGCAGGGGTGGCTCTCAAGGAGGATCTTCTCCCGGCCCTGACCGCACTCCGCAACAGCCTTCAGGCGAAGGCCTCGGAATTTCATGAAGTGCTCAAAATCGGACGCACGCACCTCATGGACGCAACTCCGGTTCGTCTTGGGCAGGAATTTGGCGGTTACGCCATGCAACTTACCAGAGCCACAGATCGGGCACACAAGGCACTCAAGGCCCTTCACGAACTAGCACTGGGAGGAACCGCGGTCGGGACAGGACTGAATTGCCATCCCGACTTCCCTCCGAAAGCCATTGCCTTCATAGCAGAAAAGACAGGCATCGAGTTCCGCGAGGCCGAAAATCATTTTGAGGCCCAGTCAGGAAAAGATGCCCTCGTTGAGTGCCATGGACACCTCAACACTATCGCAGCCAGTCTTTACAAAATTGCTAACGATATACGACTCCTCAGCTCGGGTCCTCGATGCTCAATTGGTGAAATCTCACTCCCGGCAACTCAGCCCGGATCGTCCATCATGCCGGGCAAGGTCAACCCAGTCATGAGCGAAGCCGTCACCATGGTCGCTGCCCGCGTCTTCGGCAATCATTCTACTGTCACCTGGTGTGGCGCCAATGGGCATTTCCAGCTTAACGTGATGATGCCCGTGATGGCGAAATGCGTTATGGAAAGCATTCGTCTCCTCACAAACGTCTGCGGTATTTTCAGGGAAAAGTGCGTTGAGGGGATCGAAGCTCAGGTTGACCGATGTAACGAGCTCATTGAGTATTCACTTTCCATGGTGACCTCATTAGCGCCCGTGATTGGCTACGACAAGGCCAGCAATATTGCCAAAGAGTCCGTGGAATCCGGAAGAACGGTTCGAGAATTGTGCTCCGAACGCCTTGAAGAACTTGGCCTCACCGAAGACCAGCTGAATTCCGCTCTCGATGCCGGAAAAATGGCAGGTGACTAAGGCTCCCACTTCCCTTTGCAGCACATGAACCGCTCGAAGGGCCCGCCCCTTCCTCGAAATTGTCCCGATCAGAATTTTATTCACATCCCGAGCGCAGGAGGCTGCAAGGCAGTAGCAGGAGAGGCAGCAACAGCAGAAGCCATGGGCTGAGTACAGCCCCACGAATCTGAGCACGTCCCTCATCGACGCACGCGAGTTCCACCGAGAGGTAATGGGGGCCCCGCTGGACCTTACGACTCGGCTTCTGCCAATCCTGTGAACGACAAAGGTCGCCTCCTAGAGTCACATTGACTTGGGGATAGTTCATCTCGCTCCGAGTGAGATCGAGTGACAGCCTTGGGTTTACCGGAGCCAACAACAGCTGTTCTTTCTGATCGTGACGACAATCGAGGGCCGACCCTGGGAGCAGAGGTTCCGAGTCTACTGGAAGGCTCGCGCTTACGGCGTTGAGGGACAGCAGGAGCAAGCATGCTGCAAAGGAAAAGTTAGTTTTCATGAGCCCGGAGCAGTTGAAGGAACAAGGCCATCAGAGCTCGGACATTATCAGTGCATATGAATATTTTTTTTGTTCGGATTCCCGGCCTTTTTGCCTCTCCGAAATAGCTTGGCTCTCCATCGCCCAACCGCTCTTCCAAGGGCGATAAAAAAGGCGTCCAGCCAGGTTTTCTCCTTCAGGAAACAACCTCCGACACTCGTTAGGAAAGCCCCATTTTGATTAGGTTCCCAAGATCAAAAGGCACTCTAATTGACTTGGGGAGGTGTATCTTTCTGCACCACAGGAAGCGGCATCTCGGCATTCTGAAAATCCATCAAGCTACTTTTTTGCCCACGAATCGCGCAGCCCGATGGTCCGGTTGAAGACGGCTTGCGACCCCGGAAGATGATCGTGAGAATCCGCACAAAAGTATCCCAAACGCTCAAACTGACAGACGAAACCCGGTGCCTCTGCGGCCAACCCGGGCTCTAGTTTTACATCCTCAATAACTTGAAGCGAATTGGGATTGAGAACCGACATGAATCCTCCCTCCGCGGTCTCAGGACTCTCATCGTCAAAGAGGCGATCGTATAGGCGCACCTGAGCATCTTCCGCCTCACAAGCATTGACCCAGTGGATCGCGGCCTTGCAGACAATTCCCTCAGGGGGAGACTGTCCAATTGTGTTTGGAATAAACTCCACGTGAACTTCGGAGACTTCTCCAGTAGTCGAATCGATCTCATGATCTACATACTGCACGATATACCCACCCCTGAGGCGAACTGCCCGGCCAGGGGCGAGACGAAAATATTTCTTTGGAGCTTCCACTACAAAGTCGTCCCGCTCTATCCAAAGCTCACGCCCCAAGGTCAGCTTCCGAGAGCCTGCGGCAGCGTCTTCCGGATTATTCTTTGCTTCGACTTCCTCTCCTTCACCAGCTCCCATGTTGACCAGCACCAGCTTGAGAGGATCAAGAACTGCCATCCGCCGGGGCGCATCCCGGTTCAGTAATTTTCTCACCTCATTTTCGAGCCTCGCCACATCCGTAATTCCCTTAAACTTTGTGATTCCAACATCTATGCAGAAATTACGTATTGCCTCGGCGGGAAAGCCGCGACGCCGAACACCTGACAGCGTGGGCATCCTGGGATCATCCCACCCATCCACTTTTTCCTCCTCCACGAGCTGAAGGAGCTTTCGTTTACTCACAACCGTGTAATTGAGAGTCAACCGTGAAAACTCAATCTGCCGAGGCACTGCTGGCACCGGACAATGTTCAATAACCCAGTCATAGACAGGCCGATGAACCTCAAATTCCAGCGTACAGAGCGAGTGGGTAACGTGCTCATGAGCATCCTCAAGAGGATGGGCGAAATCATACATTGGATAAATACACCACTTGTCTCCCGTATTATGGTGACCCTCATGCAGGACCCGATAAATAATTGGGTCTCGCATGTGCATGTTGGGCGAAGCCATGTCAATTTTGGCCCGTAAGACAGCCTCTCCGTTGCCAAAATCACCAGACCGCATTTTTTTGAAAAGGGTCACATTTTCCTCAACTGGCCTGTCACGATAAGGAGACTCTCTCCCCACCTCCGCCACGGTTCCATGAGCGGAACGGATCTCATCGGGAGATTGCTCATCCACGAAGGCCTTTCCCTGCTCAATCAGATGCATGGCACAATCATAGAAAAACTCAAAATAGTCGCTGGCGAAATAGATGTGCTTCCCCCAGTCGCAACCAAGCCACTTCACATCCTCCTGAATGCTATCAACATACTCCTGCTCTTCCTTGGACGGATTGGTATCATCAAACCGAAGGTGAAATTCCGAGCCCGTGGCAGAGTTCTCCTGGGCGATACCCCACCCAAGACAGATCGCCTTGGCGTGTCCAAGGTGCAGGTAGCCATTGGGCTCTGGAGGGAACCGAGTTACGATTTTATCATGCTTTCCGCTTGCCAGGTCCTGCGAGATGATCTCACGAATAAAGTCACGCTTAACTGATGGATTGTCCTCGCTCATGATGCCGTCTCTATCGAGGCAAGTTTGTCAAAAAGCACGCGGTTGAGACGAATCCCTCCCTCAAAATTCTCAACCGCGAAGTTCTCATTGGGAGAATGGATCTGACAATCGGGAAGAGCGAGACCCAGCAATAGCGTATCAACTCCAAGAACCTCCTTGAAGTCTTGGATGATCGGGATGCTTCCTCCCTCCCGGATCAGGACTGGATCAGATCCAAAAGTCTCACTGAGTGCCTGCTGGGCAGCTTTGCCGTGGGCCGAGTGAGGATCTGTGTAGTAGGCCTGCCCATGATGCCCCCGGGTCAACTCTAGGGACACTCCCTCGGGACAATGCTTTCTCAGGTGAGCCTCAACCTTATCCATCACGTCCATAGGATCTTGGTGGGGAACGAGCCGGAAAGAAAGTTTCGCAAAGGCCTCCGCAGGCAAAACAGTCTTTGATCCTTCACCCTGATATCCGCCCCAGATTCCATTCACCTCAGCCGTGGGACGGGCCCAAAGCCGCTCGGCGGAGGTGTAGCCACTCTCTCCGTACGTGGAAGGTGACCCCGTAACCTTGAGCAAATCTTCCTCTCCCATACCAGGGACCGCACTCCACATCTCACGTTCCCATTCCTCGAGAGCAGCAACATCGTCGTAGAAACCCTCTATTGCCACACGTCCATCGTGATCATGCAGGCTCGCCACCAGCTGCCCAATTACCGTGGCAGGGTTTGCCACTGCCCCACCGTAAACACCCGAGTGAAGATCGCGAGCTGGCCCCCGCACCGCAACCTCACAACACGTGATTCCACGTAAACCGTAGCCCATGGTTGGCACACCCGGAGCTACCATCCCCGTGTCAGAAACCACGATGACGTCACAAGCTAGCTCTGAGCGATGCTCCTCAAGAAATGGGCGCAGATTTGGAGAGCCTATCTCTTCCTCTCCCTCCAGCAACATGATGAGGTTCACCGGCAATTCCCCACACTCTTCGATCGTTTCCGTGATGCCACAGAGATGAGCGAAGAACTGCCCCTTGTTATCCGTCGCTCCCCGAGCCCAGATCTTTCCATCACGAATCACCGGATCAAATGGATCGCTGTCCCATAGCTCAAGTGGATCAACCGGTTGAACATCATAGTGCCCATACACCAGCACCGTCGGCCTGTCAGAGTCATGCGTGTTGCGCCCAATCACAACCGGATGTCCATCCGTATCATGGATCGCACTCTGCAATCCGGCTGAAGTCATGCGAGACGCCAGCCATTCAGCACAAGCCCTTACATCCGCATCGTGGCGGGAGTCCGTCGAAACACTGGGAAAGCGTAACAACTCAAAAAATTCGTCAATCCAGCGGCTCACAATATTATAATGGGTAGTTTAGTTTGTCTTTGTCAGGAATCCGGTGACCTCCACCGACATTCTAGCGAAGCTTTCCGCGCACATCCTTATACTCCTTGATAATCCGCAGAAAATCATAGAGGCCCAAAAGGAAGAGGAAGATAGCGAGAAAGGCACATCCCGCCCAATAAAACAGAAATCTAAGCGGTGCCTCTTCCAGCCAGGAAGCAAGAGGCCAGTTTCCAAGCGCGAACACCGCAAGGAGCGCCACAATCGTATAGAAAATAATTCTCCTCCGGGTCTCACGAAGCTGCAGAAAAGCCCTTGCCGCAATTACGGCAAAAGAAAACCAGCTCATCTTCCTGCGCATTGAAATCAGCATCTCCCGGGAACCCGCCAAGGTCAAATCCAGAGAAGGAACCCAGTCGTAATCTCCCCTCCCAGCCACGGGGTCATTTTATGCGCTTCTGCTCGAAAGCATAACCCATGGAAAGAAGGCGAGCTTCCGAGAATTGAGGTCCCATGAAGGATAATCCAACCGGCAAACCATCTGCCCCTCCCATCGGCACGGTAAGATGAGGATATCCGGATACCGCTGGAAGCGTCGTACATGCTCCCTGAAATTCGTCTCCCCCCTCAAGATTGACTGGAAACGCCCTCCCCGTAGTCGGAGCAATCAAGGCCACGCATTGATGTTCTGTGAGGAGCCGGTCAATCCCCTCCCTCCCTGCCAGCCGCCTTGCCTCTGCCACAAGTCCTGGCAGTTCCGGATCTTCCCCACCTTTGGTTCCCTCCGATCGCTCAAAGATATCCTGCCCGAAATGGGGCATAACCACTGAAGCGTGGGATTTGTTGTATGCGATGATATCCGCAAGTGTCCTCGTGGTGACAGAAGGAGGCCTTCCTGAAAGATACACATTCAGGTCTCGCTTGAATTCCCGGAGAAGGATCTCCCACTCAAGCTGGCTGATTCTTCTCAGGTCTGGAAGATGATCGATCTCAACCAGCACAGCCCCCGCCCGCTCCAGAGTTCTCCGGGCAGCGGCAAAGGCGGCTGAAACCGAGTCGTCATACAATCCGCAGAGGGGAGTAAGAACCCCGAGCCTAAGCCCTTCAAGAGCTTCCAGATCCAGAGAATCCTCATAATTCGTCGAGCCCTCTCCAGCCATTGCACTTAAAGCCACAGCAGCAAGTCTCACCGTGCGAGTCATCGGACCAGGGGTATCCTGACTCTCCGAAATCGGAACAATTCCATCACACGAAAGCAGCCCAACCGTTGGTTTCAGCCCGACGACACCGCACATTGCCGCCGGACAGGTAATTGATCCATCTGTCTCGGTTCCGATGGCAATCTCTACGAGTCCGGACCCCACAGCCGCGCCACTCCCCGAACTTGACCCACATGCGCTGCAGGAAGCATCAAACGGGTTGGTTGTCAGGCCACCTACACTGCTCCATCCGCTCGTTGACGCTGTCGACCGGAAGTTCGCCCATTCCGAAAGATTCGCTTTGCCCGCAATGAGAGCTCCCGCACGCCTCAAATTTGCAACCACCGGAGAATCTGTTCCTGCATGATTATTCAGCAGCGCTCGCGAGCCCGCCGTAGTGGGCATTCCTTTGACATCAATATTGTCCTTCACCAAGACCGGGACGCCGTGAAGAGAGCCACGTTCTGGCATCAATTCAATCACATCCAACTGCCCCTGCAGATCCGGAGAGATCGCAAGAATTGCGTTGCAGCGATCGTTCTGCTCCAACCTCTCAAGCACAAAGCTCTCGAGTAATGGCTCAGTCTCTTCCACTACCTTCCTTTTAAAAAGGCCGGCCACCAAAATAGCAAGGAGAGCGACAAGCCACGCCACCACTATGTATTTCAGGAGCCACCTCAAGAGGGCAGCAACCGTAACTGGGCGGGAGGCATCACCTCTCATGAGGAGACTCACAGAATCACACCGAAAGCACCACGGAGGTCACTCCCCGCGCTTTACTGGGCAGGCGAATCCTTGCTCTCAGGAGCAGACTCGGGAGCAGACTCAGGAGCAGCACTTTCTACTGGCTTTTCCTCAGTCGTCTCAGGAGCGACCTTTTTTGCGGCTTTCTTTGCAGCCTTCTTAGCTGCTTTCTTGGCGGTTTTTTTCACCGCTTTCTTTGCCGTCTTCTTAGCAGCCTTTTTTGCTGCTTTCTTCGCCGCTTTTTTGGCAGACCCACTCTTACTCCCTGAAGACTTCTTCAGGGCGATATTCGATTTGGTTTGCTCCCGCCTCCGTTTGAAATACTGCTTTCGGCGTCGACGTTTCTGAACCTTGTTATACTGCTTACCCATAAGGTGGGTACGGCCTACGCGTCTGCCCGCCAGCTTTCAAGATAAATCTCCCCCCAATTTGCTGCTTCATGCCCGGTCTCGTCATAAAACCCCGCTCCCGTATCTTTCATGGCCACGACTGGGTCTACGCCTCCGAAATCAAGAAATCCTTCGGTAATCCTCAACCTGGGGAGGTAATTTCCCTCAAGGATTTCAAAGACAAACCCCTTGGGAGTGCGATCTATAACCCAAAATCTCAGATTGTAGCGCGCCGTTTTTCGCGACGAAAACAGGAACTCGACAAGGATTTCTTCCTTCGGCGCCTGAAACTCGCATTTTCTCTCCGGGACAGGCTCCCCGTCGACCCTTCCCTTTGCCGCCTCGCCTGGAGCGAGTCCGACGGCCTCCCCGGGCTCATCATAGACCGGTATGACCGCAACCTTGTCATCCAGACTCTTACTCTCGCGATGGATCAGCGGATCGGGCTTATTGTCGAGGTCGCACAGGAGCTTCTTTCGCCGGAATCCATCGTAGTGCGCAATGACTCCCCGATGCGAAAGGCTGAAGGGCTGGAGCCGTCTAATTTTATCGCTGCAGGTAATGATCCGGATCCTGTTACCCTCGAGCACGGGGATCTGAAATTCAAATCCACCCTGCTCACCGGGCAGAAAACCGGACTCTACCTCGATCAAATCGATACCTACAAGAAGGTCTCGGAACTGGCAGAGGGCAAACGGGTCTTGGACTGCTTCAGTAACCAAGGCGGATTCGGGCTCGCCTGCGCCCACGCCGGAGCTGCTAACGTCACCTGTGTCGATATCTCAGGCGAGGCTGTGTCCGCCGCTACCCATAATGCCGAACTCAATAATCTGGAGATTCGCGCGATTGAGGCTAACGCCTTTGACTACCTGAAGAATTGTGATGAAACCTTTGATCTCATCATTCTTGACCCTCCCTCCTTCACCCGCAGCAAGAAGGCTCTCAATGATGCGATGCGCGGATACAAGGAGATCCATCTCCGGGCTCTCAAGCTTCTCAACCATGACGGTTACCTCGCTACCTTCTCCTGCTCACACCATGTCACCCGGGAATTGTTTCTCAACAACGTGCGTGATGCTGCGGTAGATGCACGCCGGACATTGCGCCTGGTCGAATCCTACAGCCAGCGTTCAGACCATCCCATCCTCCCCACCATACCAGAAACCGAGTATCTCAAGGGGTTCTGCTTTCAGCTTCTTCCAGGAAGATGAAACCAAGGCTCCTCATCATCGGTTTTGTGATTCTTACGATCCTTGGAACTTCCTTCCTTCTTTGGAGATCAAGCCCCGAGCAAACTGTCAAAAGGCAAGCCCACCGCCTTCTCAACTGCCTGGAGAAAGGCGCCCTGAGCAGGACAACACACAGCGAGAAAGCGGACCTTCTGGTCGATCTCCTCGCCCGCTCCTTCAAGGTTCAAGCTCCCTACCCGGTAGATTCCGGCAGCTTCAATCATGCTCAGGCAGCACAATCGCTAAGAGACTTTCATAACAGCGTGATGTCCTGTGCAATCAGCAGAGACAACCCCTTCGTCAACTTTGAGTCGGACAATAGCGGTCGCTATGAAGTGGTGCTCTCGGTCGAAATCAACCTGGGTCCCCGGCGTCAGCATCAACTGAAATACAAATGTCTTATTGAATTTATCAGGGACGAAGAGGAATGGCTTGCCCGGGCGATCATCCTGAATCCAATATGACCTACCTCCTATACGTCAGAAAGTTGCTCTGAGACGCCTCATTTAGGGCTTTTCGACTGTTGATCTCCCTTTCCTACCAAAATTCCTTGGCAAACCGGAGGAATTCATCCAAGTTCCGCCGCCCCACGCCAATCAGGACATGGTAGCTCTCAGACTTACACGCAAAGGCACCAAAGATAAGCCCTATTACAAGATTGTGGCTGTTGATAGCCGCAAGCGCCGGGACGCTCGCTACATCGAGCAAATCGGAACCTACGATCCGCTCCTGCCGGGCGCGAACTATACTCTCGATCTCGAGAAGGCAGACGGATGGATCAGCAAGGGAGCCCAGCCCTCAGAAACCGTAGCGAGCATAATCAAGAAGGCTCGGAAGGTCAGCGACGCCGCCAGTGAGGTGTAACCCCTCTCGCTGACTTCCCTCCCGCAGCCGGCTCTCGCGCCGCTCCACCTTCGGGAGTCTGCTCATGCCTTGAGAGGCACCATGGACTACCAGAACAAGGTCAGTCCGGGGCTGCTGAATCGCCGCTGGACCTGTGTGCCCTGATGCCACTCTACGTGTCCATCCATGAATCCAAGGTGGACACCCTTGAATTTCTCATCTTCTTCAAAATTACCAAGGCGCTTGGTGTTCCACACAACGGCCAGGTCAACCCAGAGAATAGGATAAGCTACCTTTTGCCCAGTTCGGGAGGGAGTAAAGCGGTAGGTCTCATCGTCCTCGTTATAGACATCATCGCGAATGCGCGCCCACTCCGCAGGCTCCGGTGGAACAAACTCACCATTCCCGGTCCAGACCGGATCATCAATCACGCACGCGTAAGAGAAAAAAGAGGACGATCCTTCATCTACTCCACCATAATTCCACAGGTCCATGTCGTTTTGACTCCGATCCTTTCCATCCGTCGTCCACCGCTTGTTCGCTGCGTTATAGGCCAGGTCACGGGTGATCCCATTCTCTTCTCTCCACTCCCAGCTAAACCAAAAGGGAAGACCCCCGGTGTCGGTTGTAAAGTGAGCCCTCGGGAAGATCCCATTGTTATCACCAGCTCCTGCAAGGGAAATTGCACTTAGCTGCTTGATGTCCGATATGGATCCCGCCTTGTGGGCAGCGGTCGTAATCTTACCAACTCCAACGAAAGTGAGCGCCCCCAGCGTCAGTATGATGGCGACGACGACCAAGACTTCGATCAGGGTAAATCCTCTTCTTGCTCGCAAGGGGTGTTTCACGTTCATGGGGTGGCGGTATGAGGCACCGTGGACCCCGAGTTGTCAAACTCAAGAACATCACAGTCAATATCTGCAACATCAGGCGGCTACATGGCCGCTCGGAGCAACATCGAAAATAACGCTATTCTATCTCATTATCGGCCCATTTTAGCCACAAAACTCTTCCTGATTGAGATTATGAACGATCTCTGCAAGCCAAGAGCAAACGTGGATTGGTTTACAAATGCCTCCCGGCACGCTAGAGGGATCGAGCATGAAATTACGTGGCACCATCTCCTCCATCGTACTCGCCCTCGCTCTTGTGAGCTGTAATCAGGAAAAAACCGCAGAGTCTCCCCAAGACCCCTCCGCATCCTCGGCACAGAATAACCCGCCTCAGGAAACTCCTGCCACCGAACCTGCCGCCGAACCTGCCGGGACTGATAAAGAGGCTTCTTCCAACCCGGCCACCCCTCCGACTGAAAACCCTGAACCGAGCGCTCCCGGCGATCAGCCCGCAGGACCGCGCGTCACGTTCGAAACCTCCAACGGCTCCTTCGTCCTTGAGCTTGACCCAGTCAATGCCCCTATCAGCACCAAAAACTTTCTCAGTTATGTCAATGACGGATTCTACGATGGCACCATCTTTCACCGCGTCATTGATGGATTCATGATTCAGGGGGGAGGCTTCGAACTCATCGACGGCAAGGGATCACAGAAGGAAACAAAAGCGCCGATCAAGAACGAAGCCAAAAACGGTCTGAAAAACCTCCGCGGCTCTATCTCAATGGCCCGGACCAATAATCCGGACAGCGCAACGTCCCAGTTTTTTATTAACGTCGTGGACAATCCCGGTCTCGATCCAAAAAGCGCAGATAACCCTCAGGGTTTCAGTCCCGACGGCTACGCCGTATTTGGCAAAATCGTCGATGGAATGGAAACCATTGACAAGATCAGGCAAAGCGAAACCGGCGTGAAACGCATGATGGCCAGAGCTCCAAGTGGCGAGCTCATGGAGAATCGCATGTCCGATGTCCCTCTCCAGAATGCGGTCATCAAGAAAGCCTCTGTTTCTCAATCCCAGTAAGACGACTGGCAGCACAGATTCCATGTCATGGAGTGGCTTCTTCCTATCGTAGCCTACCTCGTTGGGTCTATTCCCTTCGGAGTCCTCATCGCGAGGTCCAAGGGGATTGACATCCGCCAGCATGGATCCGGAAACGTAGGAGCCACCAACGTCTTTCGAATCGTTGGCAAGGGGTTCGGAATCTCCTGTCTCCTGTTGGACTTCCTGAAGGGGTTCCTCCCTGTCCTCGTTGCCACCAATCTCCTCCGGATTGCAGGAGCAGCGCCGGCCTTTTCCATTCCCTTTCTTTCAAATCCCACCGAACCATTTCCAGCGGATCAGCAAGTCTACGTCCACACTCTCCAGGTTGTCACCGCGCTTGCGGCAATCATGGGGCACAACTACTCGGTCTTTCTCAGGGGAGGAGGAGGAAAAGGCATTGCCACCTCAGCAGGGGTTCTCGTGGCCCTTCTTCCTACCGTATTTCTTGGCGCGCTCGTCGTTTTCGGTGCCGCCTTCTATTTCACCCGCTATGTCAGTCTGGGTAGTATCATGGGAGTGATCAGCATTCCTGTGTTTGCTCATCTCAACGATCGTCTCCGCCATCTTGACGGCGACCAATCCCTGCCTACCTACTGGGAGTCCGGAACATGGAACAAACCCTTGATGGCATTCACTGTGGTAGCTGCTTTGCTCGCAATTTGGCGTCATCGCTCCAACATCCAACGAATTCTCGCGGGTACTGAAGACCGCTTGGAAAGTCGAAAGGCGACTAAAAACGTTGCGCCCGCGGACCCGGATGAGGACCCTCATGAACACTCATAATTTTACACCTGCTCCACGGACTGCCGTAGTCGGCTGCGGATCATGGGGCACCGCCCTCGCCACCCTGCTCCATCCAGCCTCTTCGCAGATTACCCTTATCGGCCGTAACGAGGATGTTATCGAAGACATTAACACGAGGCATCGTAATGAGCGCTACCTGCCTGGGGAACTACTCGATCCAGGCATCAAAGCGAGTAGCGATCTAGGTGTCACAAGAGACGCCGATCTCATCCTTCTTGTTCTACCCAGCGCGGCCATCCGCTCCACCACCGAACAACTGGCATCTCTTCAAATAGGCTCAGAAGTGATCCTGACCTCCTGCTCAAAGGGAATTGAACGCGGAACGGGAAAACGCATGTCCGAGGTTATCTCCGAAATCCTTCCCGATCAGCCGCTTGCTGCTCTTTCCGGGCCGAACCATGCCGAGGAAGTTTGCAAGGGCCTTGCCACCATGACTGTCATTGGATCGGCAAACTCCAATGTGAGCGACTATCTTCAGGAGCTCCTTACCTCGCCAAACTTTCGCTGCTACACCTCGGATGACCTCACCGGACTCGAATGGGGGGGTGCCATGAAAAACATCTTTGCTATTGCTTCCGGAATCGCCACCGGCCTTGGCCTCGGTGACAATGCCACGGCTGGTCTCGTCACCCGTGGGCTCGCTGAAATGATCCGACTCGGCACAGCGCTAGGGGGGAAACCTGATACTTTCACCGGGCTCTCAGGCGTCGGGGACTTGATCGCTACCTGTTACTCGCACCATTCTCGGAACTTCCGCGCAGGAATTTCAATTGGGGAGGGCAACACGGTGGAAGGGACCCTCAAGGAAGCTGGTATGGTCGTGGAAGGGATTCCGAACTGCCAATCAATCTATGAAGTCGCCCAAAAAAGTGGAGTGCGCACGCCCCTGATCAACTCAATCTACCGCGTTCTTTACGAGAACCAGCCTGCCGCGGAAGCCTTGCGGGAGTTACTTACACGGGCTCCTCGTCCCGAACTGGAACCCTGATCCTGCCTCCCAGTGGCTCTCCCTGATGCCCCCGAGAAAACTCCCTCTCCTCTCCCATTCAGCTTCCTCCAAAAAAGCGACGCAGAAGGCCCTCGCTTTAAAGTTTTTACCCGTTTATACCTGATGCTCCAATGAGCGAGGAGCATTCGAGCGATAACCAATGGCGCAAACTCGCCAGCAAGGTGTCCAACAAGATCAATCTTGCTTGGTGGCTCGATAAACTTTCCACCCCTCTTCTCATTGCTGCTCTAGCCGGCTCTTGTCTCATTCTGATCGCGAGACGAGAACTCACCGACTTCTCTTGGTTTTATCCCTCGATCATAGGGGCCATTATTCTACTCGCTATTGGCCTTTTCAGCTGGTGGCGCGCGCGAGGAAATTTTGAATCCCCGGATCACGCCTTGGTTCGGATGGAGGCCAGCATGAAGATGTGCAACAAGCTGAGCGCAGCCAAGCAGGGCCTGACTCCCTGGCCAACCATTCCGAAAGCCCTGAACGATGGGACCCGGTGGCGTTGGCCTCGCCTCCTCTCTCCTCCACTGGCAGCACTCATCCTGCTTGGAGCCAGCATTCTTCTTCCCGTCTCGACCAGAAGTAACGCCGGGGACCTTCCCATGGATGAACCACAGGTGTGGAAAGACCTCGAAGCGGACATAGAATCCCTGACTCAGGAGGAGACCGTGGAAAAGGATTACCTCGAGGAGCTTGAAGAAAGAATCGAGCAGCTGAGGGGCCAGAATCAGGAGGAATGGTACAGCCACTCCAGCATCGAAGCCACCGATGCTCTTCGCGAAATGCATCAGGGTGAGCTCGACAAAATAGAGCGCAACCTCCGCAGGGCTGAGCAGGCACTAGAAAGCCTGCAGGAAAGTTCCGGGGAAATGAGTGATCAAGCCAGAGAGCGTCTGCTGGACGCCTTCAGTGAGGCCGTAGAGCAGCTCGAGCAGGGAAAAATGAAACCCAACAGTGAACTCCTCGAAAAAATCAAGGGCCTTGACCCGGAAAACCTGGCTCAATTGGACCCGCAACAACTGGAACAGCTTCGTGAGAGCATGAAGCAGTCCGCCAAAAATTGCGCACAATGCCAAGGTGGACCCGGCAAAGGTCCATCGCAAGAGGGCGGAGCCAGTCAGGATTGGCTGGATGATCTCCTCAACGAGGGCTCGGGCAATGGACAACCGCAGGAAAATGAGGGAGGCAAGGGAGGAGTCAATCGCGGACCTGGTTCAGCTCCTGGCGTACTCGGCCAAATCTCCCCGGACGTGAATTCTGGGGATCTCGAGGGACTGAAATCGGAAGATCTATCCAAATCCCTCCCCGGAGACCTTTTGGAACTGAAGGACAGCAAGCATGATGTCGACAAGTCCAAAGTCGGCCTTCGTGCTGGCGGAAATGTTGATAATGAGTCTGAGGGTGGTTCCCGGGTCTGGAAGGAGTCCCTCCTTCCTTCCGAAAAAAGAGCCCTGAAGAACTTCTTTAAATAGTCTAGCAGCGCAACACACTTTCCCCTGAACGCCATGGAGCATGCCTCGGAAACCGAAGTCACCGATGCCGGCAAGCACGTCCGGTCCCTCTCCAATGCCCTGCAGCAGGTGCTTTTCGGACAGGAAGAACTGATCCAGCTCGTCCTTACTGGCATCCTCGCCCGTGGTCACATTCTTCTGGAGGGGCTTCCTGGGCTTGGAAAGACGGAGCTAGTAAAGGGACTTTCGCGCATCCTCCAGCTGGAGACCCGTCGAGTTCAGTTTACGCCGGATCTACTCCCGGGGGACATCACAGGAAATCCCGTCCTGCAGGAGAAAGATGGCAAACGACAGTTCGTCTTTCAGCCCGGACCCCTCTTCACCAATATAGTCCTCGCTGACGAGATCAACCGCGCCTCTCCCAAGACACAATCTGCTCTCCTCGAGGCAATGCAGGAACGACGAGTCACAGTTCTCGGAGAAAGCCATCAGCTGCCCTCTCCCTTTTTTGTTCTCGCCACCCAGAACCCAATTGAACTCGAGGGGACCTACCCGTTGCCCGAGGCCCAACTCGACCGTTTTCTCTTCAAGCTCGAAATCACCCGTAACGATGTCGGCACTCTCGAGCGTATCGTCAATGATCGTGACCTTGGATCCGAACCAGATGTGAATCCCATCATGGAGGCGAGCACCTTCATCGATGTCCTTGCTCTCGTCCGGCGAATCTACCTGCCCAATGTGGTAGCCAATTACATCGCTCGTCTGGTAGACGCCACCCATCCTGGACAATCCGAGTCTGCAGGAAAGATCAAGTTTGGAGCCAGTCCAAGAGCCGCCCTTTCACTCGCAGCTGCGGCCAAGGCTCGCGCTCTGATTAATGAGCGCACTCACGCCAGCTTTGAAGACGTGAAGTTCATCGCTCCGTCAGTTCTCAGGCATCGCATTATCCTTGATTACAATGCGCGGGTTGAAGGGCTCACAAGCAATGAGATCATCTCTCTCCTCCTCGAGGAAATACCCTTTCAGGCAGGAAAAAATCCAAGGACCCTTCAGCAATCAGCCTCCAGCTGAATTCGACGGCATATGAGGCTCCCTACGGCCATACTCCTGACGCTATTCCCGTTCAGCGGCCTCCTTGAAACCGTCAGCGCGCAGTCCGGGGGAATCTCCATCAAGAAGACCTATACCAAACCGGGAGAGCCTCTGATTTCTCTCGAACTGAATTCCCTCATCGAGAGATTACCCGCCTCCGGCTACTACCCGGTCCGAGTCAAGATTGTCAACGACGGCCCGATCGATCGCACATGGCAATTCTTCTTCACTTCCTCAGGGCCGACTTTTGACCAAGGCAACAGACTCAAGTCAGACTTCACCGTCACTTGCAATGCGACTTCGGTGGCGGGAGTTGATCTCCTCGTCCCGGTCATGAGTATCCTCAATAATCGAAACTCGGGATCTTTCCTCCGGTCCGTGTCTTCCCCGATGGAGCCACTACGGACCCAACTGGATGTCAGCGTGAGGCCCTCGCCCCCCCTTGAAACATCCCGGGCCGATCTTAGAACCGACATAGCCCGGGGGGCATCCTCTTTGTGGCCCTCTGTGATCTATAGCGAGGAGATCCAAAATCTGAACGGCAATGCTCTAGACAAGGCAACCGCGGATCATCTATCCGGCTCCTCCTCGGGAGCGCCTAAACCTAGCGAGGAATTCGGAGGGCTTTTTCTCGCCAAGTCCATGCCGGACGATTGGCGTGCCTACATCGGCTACGATGCATGTATCCTGACAGAACAGGAGTGGAATGAGCTACCAGCAGGCGCTCGCAACGCCCTACGCAAATGGAATCGACTCGGAGGCTCTCTGATTATCTATACCACCAACCCGGCAACTGACCTCAATGCCCTGGGGTTTGGAAGAGACACGGCGGGATCGCCTGTTACTGACCCAGGCTGGGGCACGACCATTCTCAGGCCATTTCCTAGTGATGGTCTTCTCGAGGCGTCAGAGGTCGTACAACTTGTTGCCGATGCCGTGAAGAAAACAGGCGGACCAAGAATCTCAGACCCCAGAGACAACTTCCGTTCGAGCTGGAAACTCCAGGATGCCCTTCCAATAAAAGCGTCTCAGCTCATTCTCGTCATCATCGTCCTTGTTGCCTTCGGGGTTCTCGTCGGGCCAATCAACCTTTTCGTCTTCGCCCGGGCAGGAAAACGGCACAAACTCTTTGTCACAACACCTCTGATCTCTCTCGGCGCCAGTATCATCCTGCTCGGACTGATCCTGCTTCAGGACGGCTTTGGTGGCTACGGAAAACGCCTTATTCTTCAAGAGATCGGCCCGGGCAACACAGCCTACATCTCGCAGGAGCAAATTGCCCGCACCGGAGTTCTCCTGAAAACCAGCTTCACAACCAGCGAACCCGGTTACCTGACTCCACTGACGATAGGAGAATCGCGCTGGGCACGGGTTACCGAGAGCAATGACGGAGGAAATGGGGTCTATAATGTCAAGCTGACCGAAACCGGACTGGCCGCAACAGGTGATTGGTTCAAAAGCAGTAGTGAGCATGGTCATCTCTTAGAGACAGCTCGGCCGTCCCGGGAACGAATCTCCCTTGTCGGCAACTCTGATAACCCCACCATCAACTCCACTTTCAGTTTCGTGCTCGAAAAGGTATTTTTTCGGGATCTGACTGGCCAGCTCTGGACCACATCTGACATACAACAGGGGCGGAACACATCAATGACCCCGGCTGAAGAGACTGAATTCACCTCTTGGTTCAACGGGCTCCAGCAGCGCTTCGGGCCGCGAAACCGGGCGCGCCTTGATCTTGCCCGGAACCGGCGAGGGCATTTCTTCGGTTTTGCTCCCGAGACAGAAGGAATCAGTAGCCTCGCGAGCATCGATTGGGAGACAACCTCAACCTTTGTTACCGGGCAGCTCTTCCCTGGAAACCGCTCCAATCCATGACCCTCTAGCTCTGCTTGCGTTCATGTCTGCTGCAATATCAGTTCGAAATCTCTTCCGTTATTTTGGCGCCCTCAAGGCCGTCGATGGGATTTCCTTCGACATTCCACACGGCTCGGTATGTGGCTTTGTGGGAGCAAATGGCGCCGGCAAGACCACTACCATGCGGGTGCTTGCCACCCTTGATTACCCCACCATGGGATCTGCGGAAATCTGCGGAATCAATGTCATCGACCACCCTGACAAGGTTCGTTCTCTCATCGGCTGGATGCCCGATAACTTTGGGAATTACGATCATATGACCGTCCTTGAGTACCTCGACTTCTACGCGAGGGCACTGGGTTACACTGGAGAAGAGCGAAAAGGCCGGATTGAAGAGGTCATGGCATTTGCAGACCTCATGCCCCTGGCGGATCGTATTTCCAATAAACTCTCCAAGGGGATGACTCAGCGGCTCTGCCTCGGACGCGCTCTTCTGCATGATCCTCAGGTCCTCATTATGGATGAGCCCGCCGCAGGCCTTGACCCCCGGGCCCGGGTAGAACTCAAACACCTCATCCGAATCCTGGCTGAAGAAGGGAAGACCATTTTTATCTCTTCTCACATTCTCTCAGAGCTAGGAGAAATGTGCGACTCACTCCTCTTCGTCAATGCGGGACGCATCGTACATCATGGGGATGCGGATTCCCTTCGCTACGGTTCTGATGCGACAGGCGGAGTCTTCTACGACGTACAGGTCCACGGCAACCCAGATTCGGTCGCGGACTGGGTTATCCTGAATCATGGAGTGGAAGTGATCGAAACACGAAAACAGGGCGCGAGATTGCGGCTCCCTGATACTGATCCAGCAAGAGCAGCTGAAGTCCTCAAAGGAATGGTCAGAGATGGGGTCCCGGTCATTGAATTCCATCGAGAGGAGAGAAACCTTGAAGACGCCTTCATTGATATTCTAGGACAGCTGGAACAGGGAGGCGCAGGGCTGACGGCTCCACCCGACTTATCCACACCTGATGCCCTCTCCGCCAAGGACCCCAACATCTCTGAAGCCACGCCTCCCGGGCCCTAACTCATTCCATCGACAGCATGGCAGAGCAGAGCTCATCGCAGATTCCTCCCGACCTACCCGCTCTTCCATTCGAACGGGTGAACGAATTCCCGGATCGTTTGAGCCCCATGCTTGTCAAGGAGCTCAGGCAGGGGATGCGGACGAGCTCCTTCGTCATACTTTTCGTTCTGTTACAGGCAATTCTCACCATCGTTCTTCTGATTGCCTCCTTGCTCGGACTTAGTGACATAACCTCGGACACCTCATCCACCGGAAGATTCGTCACGGGTTTTATTCTGTTAGTTTACAGTCTGGGCGTGCTCGTCTTCCAGCCCTTGCGAGGGATATCGGCGATCGCGACTGAGGTGCGGGAAAATACCATCGACCTCATGACTCTCACCAGTCTCACAGCGTGGCGTATCGTTTTCGGGAAGTGGCTCTCGATCGTAAGCCAATCCGCTCTGATCGCTGGAGCAGTGCTCCCCTACCTCATAATTTCATATTTCTTCGGCGGCATGCAGATGTTCCCCGAGCTCACCCTATGGTTCGCTCTTTTCGTCGTTTCCGGGGCCCTGACTGCCATTACGGTGGGAATCTCAGCCGTTGGCAACGCTATGGTCCGAGGCCTTTTGGTAGTGGGAGGGTCTGCTCTGGTCATGGGCTACCTCCTCTTTACCTTCATACCCCACATTCCCCACGTCATAGAAATGCTCACCTTTACCCATGGTGACCAGACCCTCTCGGTAACCGCCTTTCTCGTCGCCGCCTGCTATATCTGCTACTTTTTTCTCGAACTTGGCACCACCGCAATCGCGCCCTCCAGTGAAAACAGGGCCACCCGTAAAAGGCTTATCGGCTTGGCAGTTCTCGCTCTCTGCTACCTTCTTCTCCGTCCCACCGGAGAGAGTATCGCTTTGTTCACAGCACTGGGAATCGCTGGCTGCATTGCACTCGACCTCTTCAGTGAACGAGTCAATTTCCCTCCGATTGTGTGCTGGAAATTTCTTCGTCTTGGAGTTCTTGGCCGGATTGCGGGACGCTTTCTCTACCCAGGATGGGGCACAGGCTCCCTGTTCTTCCTCGCTCTGACGGTGGTTCTCTGCATGCTCATTTACCTGAGTAATTCAAATCCTAGGGACTACACCATAGCTCTGCTCGGCATTGGAACTCTTGCTTTCCCTGCAGTGATCATCCAAGTCTTCGCCCGGAACTCCACAAACCGCTTTAGCAGCTATTTCTTTATCCTACTGACTACCTTAATTCTAAGCCGAATACTCGGGTTCCTCTATGAGAGCCTCTCTGGGGAACTACTTCTCTGGATCTTCAGCTTCATCCCCGCGGCGTTGCTTCCTCTCGCCTCCCAATCGGCATCCACAGCAGAACCACTTCCCCTTCTCTTTGCCGCAATCGGAATCACCAGTATTTACCTCCTTGTCATTCTAGCAAGGTCCCTGCCACAATTGGTTCACCTTTCTACTCTGGAATCAGAGGCCCAGCGGGGCCTCGATGACTCGTTCCTCGGGTCTACTGATTCGGAGCGCTGAACACCCCGCTCTTTTATTTTTAGCCTTGGATCTCGAAACTCTAAGAAACGCATCAACCGCAGCAGCAGTTTGCGCCGAGAAACTCAGATTACCCCTGCGCTCCCGGGTATGGAGGGGCCAAGCTGGGGAATTTCAGGGTGCTGGTGTAGGCTCTTCTCTTGATTTCCAGGATCACCGCAATTACGCACCTGGCGACGACCCTCGCCACATCAACTGGCAGGCTTTCGCCCGGACGGGCAATTACACCATGAAACTATACCGGGAGGAGGTGCGTCCTGTTGTCGATCTCGTATTCGACGTCTCCGGGTCCATGTTTTTCGAACCATCCAAGGCACGTCGATCCACAGAATTATTTTATTTTATGGTAGAAAGTGCCATCAGGTCGGGAGCTTCTCTCCAGATTCACCTGGTGGCCGGCAAGAATACCCGGGCCCTGCCCCAGGATGCTGTCTACAACCATCACTGGCAGGAGGCAGTAGAATCGCTGCGGGACGAACATTCCGAGCTGACTCCTGATCTCGCTGGGATCCCTTTTCGAGCCAATGCCTTCCGAGTGTTCCTGTCTGACCTTCTTTTTTCGGCTGACCCGGTACAACTGATTCGCCTGCTCGGCCAACGCCAAGGAAGCCCCGTGATTTTTGCTCCCTTTTCCCGCTCCGAATCTAATCCTGACTGGCAGGGCAATTACGAGTTCATTGACGCTGAGCAACAGACGCGCCATCCCCACAGAATCGAACCCGCAGTCCTGGCGCGCTACAAGCAGGCCTACACGAATCACTTTGCCGCTTGGAAAGCCTCCACCCGTCGCTACCACGCTACACTCGCAAGAGTCGATGCCGACGGATCCCTCGAAGCTGGACTTTACAATGAGGCCATTCCAACCGGTGCCCTTGAGGTGTCCAACTGAGTAAGCTCAGGCGCTCAAGGCATAAACTCCGGCATTTAGTTCTCCTTGAGCGTTGCAACGTGGAGACAGAAGGGTGAAATTCCCCAGATGAGGACTACCCTTTATGCTTTCGCTGCAATCGCTATGACCCTCCCTCTGTTCGGGGAAAATCCTGCCAAAGCTGAGGCGGAGAGCCCTCAATTCCTGAACCGTCGAGGAACCGAGCATTTTTTTGCGGGGCGGATCGCCGAATCGCTGAAAGACTGGGACCGGGTAGTCAAAATGGTTCCTCAGCAGGCTCCCCATCATTGGCAACGGGGAATCGCGCTCTATTACGCGGGCAGGTTCAGGGAGGGCGTAGCCCAGTTCGAAATTCACCAGACCGTCAACGGGACCGATGTGGAAAATGCGGTCTGGCACTTCATCTGTGCTGTCCAAGCAGAGGGCGGATCCATCAAAAAGGCTCAGAGGGCGATGTATCCTTATGCTGGAGATCGCAGAATCCCCCTGAAGGAAATACACGCTCTCTTTAAGGGCAATGGCTCCCCGAAGGAGGTTCTCGCCGCAGCTACCAAAAATCCCGCAGACAAGATCAGCCAGCGCAATCATCTATGTTACGCTCACCTTTATCTTGGCCTCTATCACGAAGCGCTTGGAGACTCAGAAAAAACTGCTCACCACATGAGAAAGGCCGCGATAGATTACAAAATGGATCATTACATGGGCAAGGTTGCCCAGATTCATTACGGACGCCTGCAGAAAAACTCCAAGGAAAAGAGGAGCGATTGAATCCTCTTTTCTTAAGGGATAATCTATCTTCTGCGACAATGCGAATGGATCGGACCCATCAAATATTCGTTCCCCGGGTGAGAGCGCTGAACCTCTCATGAATATCGTTCTGACAAATCCCGCCGGCTTCTTTGCTCTCCTCGGGGTTCCGGCAGTGATCCTGATTCACTTTTTGCAACGACAGGCAAAGGTCCTGCCGGTAAGCACCCTGTTTCTTCTTGCCCACACACAGCGTGAGTCTGTTAGCGGACGCCGTTTTGACCGGCTTACTAATTCCGTCCCCTTGTGGCTGCAAATCTTGATGGTCCTTCTTCTCACATGGCTCCTCGTACTTCCACGCTATATAAAACCTAACTCTACCCAGCAGGTCGCTCTCGTCCTCGATAGCTCCGCATCAATGAGTGTCTTTAAGGATGGCCTGGCGGATCATCTTCGCGCGAAGCTCCCAGATCTCCAAGGCAATGCCTCCCGACTCCAGATCTACATCTTCGAAAGCTTAGAAGATCAGCCCGTCATTTATGCTGGAGAGGACATCGAGGAAGCTCTGGCGTCCTTGGAGAGTTGGAGTCCCTCGAGCGGATTGATTGACCCGGACAACTCCCTGCGCCTTGCCCGAAGCCGGGTGAACCGGGAAGGCATTCTGATTTACGTCACCGACAGCTCTCCCGGGGATCTTCCCTTTGACGCCAACTCTCTTTCCATAGGAGAACCGAGGAACAATATTGGCTTTACTGGGCTAGCATTTGACACGACCGGGAATGTGGTCCGCTGGAAGGCTCTTCTTCGCAATTACTCGAAAAGCCGTCAGACTCGGTCATGGCGCGTGATATTCCCTGATGGAACCAGAAGCCAACCCCAAGAGATCACCCTGAAGGAGAATTCCATAACGACAATCAGTTCAACTTTCCCCTCTGATGCCACCAGACTGCAGGTCAGGATTACCCCTGATGACTTTCCTCTGGATGACGTGCTCCATATCGTCAAACCTCGCCCCAAGACCCTCCTGTTCTTTCAAGAATTGACAGGCAAGTATAAGCCTATTGGCGAGAAGTTCAGAAGGTTTCGAAATATCGAAGCCACGAGTGACCTCTCACAGGCAGATCTCTCCCTTGTAACCTACGACCCACTGCAACCATCTCTTCCATCCGGGAACGGCGTGATCATGGTGACGGAGGCGGCGAGAGGCGGCAATTACCTGCGTGGTCAAATTGTGGCGGAAAAGCACCCACTCATGGACGGAGTCAACTGGCAGCCCCTTCAAGCGCGCGACTCCATCCAGATTCAACTCAACGAAAACGATAGGATTCTCCTCTGGCAGGGAGATCGGCCCATGATTGCACTTCGCACCTCCGTTACTCCCCCAACTGGGGAGAGGGACGAGCCAAAGCGCATTCAGCAGCTGATATTCAACTTCGATCTGACCCTCTCGAATGCAGAGCAGCTTGAGTGCACTGCCCTTCTCCTTCACAGGTTTACTGAGGATCTGCGTAAGCTGAAGATAGCCTCAGAGTCCCTTAACACCGAAGTGGGACAGCCAATCCAGATCGCCTTCCGGAGTAACAGCGATTCGCCTCCGCTGATTCTGACTCGATTCGGCTCCGATCATCAGGCTGCTGGAGAGGGCCCTCTTACTATTCCTGTGGCACAGGCCAGCTTTCTCAAAGCTCCCAGAACCCCGGGATTTTTCAGGATCAACCAGGGGAATGAGCTCCTGCTCGAGTCGGGGTGTCATTTTGCTGACACCCGAGAAGCCGACCTACTGAATTGCATGTCTGAAGAGCGCATCTCAACATTGGGTGGGGAGGCCGTCGACCGAACAACCAACGAGGATCATCTCTGGCGCCTCTGGACGGTCCTTATTATCGTTGCTCTTCTCATTTCATGGCACTTTATAAAAGACCGCCCCAACGACGAGAAGGAACCTGATGCCAGCGCAACCGCACAGCCCTGACGTTACCGGGACGGAAATCAGCTGCCGCCTGATATAATTCTTCTCTCCTACTTACTCCCCTTTTCCTCTTCTTCCCCAACTCATGCCCTTTGATGCTCCAGAATGGTTCCTCTTGCTAGGGGCCTTTCTTCTTGCCGGATGGTTCTGGCCTAATCTCCAGCTATGGCGCCCTCTCAGGGTAATTGCCCTTCTAACCACAACCATCCTCCTCTCAGAGCCACAACTTGACAAGGCAGAGGATCGCCTCGATCTCTGGGTCCTTCTTGACCGCTCAGAGTCAACCGAGGAGCTGATCGATACAGGCCTCCCTGAATGGCGTGAGCTCCTTGGCAAGTCAAAGCCCTCCCGGAAGGATCAGCTCTTCTTTGTGGATTATGCCGCCGAAGTGCTGGAGCAGGGCCTCGGTGATTCCGCAGTTTTCACAGGAAAACGGAATTTAACCCGGACCAATCTGGCGATCCAGAACGTCCTTGCTCTGGCCGATGAGAATCGCCCAAGTAGAATCCTCGCCTTTACTGACGGCTATGCCACAGAGCCCCTTGTCGAGGCTGCCGCAAAGCTCAGAGCGCGCGGTATTCCACTGGATTTTCGCCTTGTGCGTGAGGAGACGATTGATGACTTCCGGATCGCAAAAATCCAGATCCCAATGCGGGTCCAGGCAAGAGAACCGTTTGTCCTCGGGATCACAGTTCGAGGGTTCAGTGATGCTACGATCCCCATGCAGATCATGCGGAATGGAACCGCAATTGCTGAGAACATCATGGTTCCTCTCGAGGGTGGAGTGGGTAGGATCGAGTTTACCGACCGCCTTCCAGAAGTCGGATCTTACCGATATACCGCCTCCATTTCACCTCCAGATGATGCTCACCTGGGGAATAACAAAGCCGAACGCTGGATTGAGGTAACTGGGGGACCGCGTGTTCTTCTGGTGACCAAATATACAGATGACCCTCTCATCGAAGTTCTCTCTCAACAGGGCTTTACCGTAGAAACCATAAGCAATCCTCTGCAACTCGACGTAGGGCTGTTGTCCGGTACGCGCGCACTTATCATCAATAATGTCCCCGCCTTTGAAATCCCAGGGGACTTTCTCGGCGCGTTGAATTTCTTTGTGAATGAACAGGGCGGAGGCTTACTCATGGCCGGAGGAAAACAATCCTTTGGTTCGGGAGGATATTTCGAATCCTCGATCGACCCCCTCCTCCCGCTCTCCATGGAGCTGAAGAACGAGCACCGGAAATTAGCGGTAGCCATGGCGATCGTCATGGATAGGTCGGGCTCCATGTCCATGACCGTTGACCGGGCTGGAAAGCCCTCAACCAAAATGCAACTTGCCAACACCGGAGCAGCCAAGGCCATCGACCTTCTCGGGTCACAGGATCAGATTTCCATTCATGCGGTTGACAGTGAGCCACACAGCATCATCAAGCTCACCGAGATTGGCAATAAGAAGAACCAATGGATGAATACGGCACGCAGGATAGAATCCCGGGGAGGAGGAATTTATGTCTATCGGGGCCTCAAGGCAGCTTGGGATGAACTGAAGGAGACAGAACTTGGCACTCGCCATATCATTCTGTTCTCTGATGCAGCGGACTCGGAAGA
>DIHT01000077.1:0-2912 GCA_002420305.1 Akkermansiaceae bacterium UBA5689
CCGTTCTTCAGGGGGTGGCGGCCAGTCATGATTGCGGCCCGGGTGGGGGAGCAGGTAGGACTGACAAGGAAGCGAGTGAACCGCGCGCTCTTGTCGTAAAGAGCATCGAGGTTGGGGGTTTGGATCCACGGGTGTCCGTGGCGGCCAACTGGGCCGTATCCCTGGTCATCGGTAATAACGAGGATGACGTTTGGCCGTGGGGCAGCGCTCGCGGTCAACGAACAGAGGGAGGCAAGCAGGAGTAAGGAGAAAGCTTTCATAGGAGTATCGAGTAGGCTTTGTGCGGTAAGGACACCCTGATGACACAAAAAAGCCTGCGGTTAAAGGCAGGCTTCAATAGAATGAGGATCCTGATCAGTCCTTCCCTAGGGCCTGCGGCGACGCAGGAGCGGCACAAGGCCGATAAGAGCAACAAGAGTCGTAGAGGGTTCTGGAACAAATGTTCCCTCAAATTGAACCTCCGAGAGTTGCATGGAGTTGGCGATGGCCTCGTTATTCACAGTAGGGAAAATCAGCATGTAGTGGGTGTAGGCGCCATCGTTTGTAAATTCTACAACCTCACTGAAACCAGTTCCGTCCGGAGCATTATCCCGGCCATTCGGCAGGCTCAATCCACCAGATGCAATCAGGCTAAAGTCTGTCAGGGGAATGGAGGTGCCAGAAAGGTTGATCTCAGCATTGCTGCCCCAGAGCTGAAAGCTGGATGGGTCGCGCTCGGGAGCATCATTTGCTACCCAGAATTCAATACCGGTAACGATTGAAGGAAGGCCTCCGCCTGCAGTGGGGCTCACCACGATGCCGGTATTGAGCTCGCCAAAGTTGAGATACTTTTCACCCCCTCCTCCGATCACCCCGTTAATAAGGTCTCCAGGGGGCTCCCCGCCGGGCCAGTTGTTGAAACCACCTACAAATCCTTCCCCGCCAACTTCGAATGCCTGTCCTTGGACTTGGCCTCCGACGATGGGATCTCCGGGACTAAGAATCGTGGCCGCGTGCGCCAAGCCACTGAGGGTTGCGATGGCAAGAACTACAAGTGCTTTCATTGAACAGGGGGCTAGGAGAAGTCTGCCGGGGAGAACCGGCCTTGTCACGGCATAGTTTAGGCAACCAGCGGAGACTCTCTGGATTCATGAATGGGTTTCTACCGCTTGCCGATCTGTTTGGTGTCCGCGAGATCATCGATTCTATGCCCTAAGGTGCAGGCGTGGAACGCCTTAACTGAGTATCGGAGTGCCCGGTAAGCATTCAATCGATGCTGCGTATACGCATGAGTTCCTCTTCCAGTTGCGCGGCGATTTCCGGTCGGCTTTCGATGAGATTCGTTGTTTCGCCCGGGTCGTTGTCCAGATTGTAGAGATGGTAGGGCTTCTGGAAGGGCTTGCCCCTAGGGCCTTGTCGGCCTCCCGAGCCGTTACCGGCCACTAGCTTCCATGGGCCCCTGCGGATCGCAAAGATCCCGGAAGCGGAGTGGTTGATCACTCCTGGGCGCGGTTTGGCATCAGCCTTGCCCCGGGCGGCAGGCAGCAAGGAGAAACTATCTTCTGCAGCACCAGCGGGAACTGGTTCTCCTGTCACTGCGGCGATAGTAGCGAAGATGTCCGTGTGGCAGGTAACCCGGGAGACCCGGGTGCCGGGCTGGATGCCTCCTGCCGCCCAACGGACGAAGAATGGGACGCGGTGTCCTCCCTCCCAGACGTCGGCCTTGGTTCCTCGCCAGTGGTGGTTGGCAGAGTGGTCTGAGGGCCGGTAGCCCTGGTCCTTCTCGTCGGCAAGGTGATGATTCTGCCCTTCCTTGCGCCGATACATGAAGGATCCGTTGTCGCTGGTGTAGATCACGAGGGTATTGTCGCCTTGCCCGGAGTCTGCAATGGCTTTGAGGACGACACCAACGGTGTAGTCGACTTGGTGGATGAAGTCGCCATAGAGGCCGAGGCGCGTCCTCCCGACGAAGCGCTCGTGGGGCCAGACCGGTTTGTGGGGACCGGTGAGGGGCATGTAGAGGAAGTAGGGCCGGTGGGCGGCTGGGTCCTGCTTCCTGGGGCTAGTGGCCTTTTTGATGAAGGTGGCGGCTTCCGTGGCGAGGTCGTCAAGGACGTCACCGGGGTCGAAGTTGGGATCCCGGGGCCCTGCGCGAACATACTTGGGAAAGCCGATCGCCTTCTGGGTTGTAGTACACTTGGCTACGGCCTGATGGTCGCGCAGGTAGACGTAGGGAACCATGTCCAGGGAGGCGGCGATTCCGAACCACTGGTCAAAGCCCTTTTCGATCGGGCCATTGGTGAAGGGCTCGTCAAAGACCGCCTTGCCCCTTTCATCGCGGGCCCACTCGATGCCGAGATGCCATTTCCCGACCATGGCAGTCTGGTATCCTCTGGACTTGAGATAGCTGGCGATTGTAGGCCGGTTGTCTTCAATGAGCGGTTTGTCCCGGGGCGGGAAAAGCACCCCGCTCTTAAGGCGCGAACGCCAGCAGTAGCGACCTGTGAGCAGGCCGTAGCGGGTAGGGGTGCAGACGGCGGATCCGCTATGAGCGTCGAGGAAACTGGCGCCGGAACGAGCGAGGCCATCAAGGTGAGGAGTAGGGATTTTCGATTTTGGGTTGAGAACACCCACGTCCCCGTATCCCATGTCATCGGCGAGGATGACCACGATATTTGGTTTGTCGGCAGCTGCGGCGGGACAAAGTGCGAGAATGAGGGCGAGGAGCGCTAACGATTTCATGGTTCAAACCTCCACCTCAGCGAAAGGCCTTCTCTTTCAAAAGAAGAATCTACAGATTCCATCCATATTGTGGCGGTGAGGCCAAGGGGCGGAAACTGCCAACTTGATCGAAAGGAGGGAGGTCAGGATACCTTTTTGGGGGACTTTTCGCCCGGGGTCTTGTTTTGCTGTTTCCCCTTGCGGCGCTTTGC
>DIHT01000077.1:3231-3571 GCA_002420305.1 Akkermansiaceae bacterium UBA5689
GCGGCGCTTTGCCGATTCGTCCTGCACTTTCTTCATGTAAGCCGCCAGGGCATCAGGATTGTCACGCTTCAGGAAAGCAGGGAGCGCGTGGTCGTTGCTCTCCTCCATAAACTTCTGAAGGCGGGCTTGCAGACGGCTCTTGATAGTCTGGGAGGCGACGTCCCCGGCGAGGTTATTGAGGCAGTCAGGGTCCTTCTCGATGTCGTAGAGTTCCTCCACGGTCCTGTGATCCATGGTCGCAAGACGGGCAGCGATTTTCTTGTCGGAAGGCGCCATCTTTTTCATCTGGCGATAGGTGGCGGTTCCGTTGGTCGCAGTCCTGAAAATATTCGTGCCGTCT
>DIHT01000053.1 GCA_002420305.1 Akkermansiaceae bacterium UBA5689
GGATCAAAGGCAAACGATGCCGTTTTGGCTCAAGCCGTTGTGAACGCCAAAACCGAGCTCGAAAAGATCAGGGAGCAGGTTCAGAATATTGAATGACTCCCGGCCAGCAATGGGTTGTCTCTCGCTATCCGCGCCAAACGGGGTAGGGTCGACGCCACTCTGAAATCCGGAGCCTTCTACTCAGACTCGGCCCTAACCCAGGGAAGCTGCTTTTTCCAAACCCACGTCTCATCTTTCGTCACGATGCAGCTTCCTAGCCCCCGGCACCTCCCTCCACTGGACGTAGCCTTTGTTCCTGCCGCTCTCTGGCACAGGACCTACCGGCGCCTCGTCGAGAACGATGCCAGAAGCAGTACCCTCCATCTGGCGCTTACACGTAAGGATGGCACTACCTTTAGGCACCAGTTGCGCATACTCCCTCACGAAGGAGGAAACAGAGAACTCAATAACAAGTATGTTGAGCGCACCGTTAAATTTCTCTTTTGGATGAAAGGCGGAAGCCGTCTGCTCGTGGCGGGCGACGAATCTATCGTTACGTTGCTCACACAAACCTACTCAGAAGGTGGGGCCCGCTGTTTCGATCGCGAGGTCGTTGGACAGGGAATATTCGGCGAACCCATCACCGTTGTCGCCTGCCCCCGGGAAGAGCTTCCCCCTTCCTCGGAAGAAAATGTGACCTTAGGAAGAAACCTCAATGGTTGCAGGATTGGATTCGATCTCGGTGGGTCCGACCGAAAAGCTGCAGCCGTGATAGACGGAAAGGTGGTGTTCTCGGAGGAGATTCCGTGGGACCCTTATTTCCAATCGGACCCTCAATACCATCTAGACGGGATTCGAGATACTCTCCAGAGGGCCGCCGCACATTTGCCGCGTGTAGACGCTATTGGTGGATCCGCGGCTGGAGACTATATCAACAATGAAGTCCGGATTGCATCCCTTTTCCGGGGAATCAAGGATCAGAGCGTTTTTGACAGCGAGGTTCGCCCTATCTTTTTAAAGCTGCAGAAGGAATGGGGAGACATCCCCTTTGTCGTAATTAACGATGGTGAGGTAACCGCCCTTGCCGGGTCCATGAGCATGGGCGCCAATGCCGTGCTGGGCATTTCGATGGGGACTTCGCTTGCGGCCGGATACTGCACTCCCGGAGGGCGTATCACCCCTTGGATCAATGAACTCGCCTTTGCTCCTGTAGATTATCGGGACGATGCGCCCCGGGACGAATGGTCCGGAGATGCCGGGTGCGGTGTGCAGTATTTTTCCCAGCAGGCCGTCGCTCGCCTGGCCCCAGCGGCTGGCTTCACCTTTGGTGACATGCCCTTCCCAGAGCAACTTCTGGAGGTGCAGGAAGCCATGGAAGAAGGCCATGACGGAGCCCGGGAGATTTATCAGTCGATCGGCATCTATTTAGGTTATACCATCGCGCATTACGCTGATTTCTACCAGATTGAGAACCTCCTCACTCTTGGAAGAGTCACCTCCGGTCGGGGTGGAGAGCTTATAATTGAAAAAGCTTCCGAGGTTCTTCGGGACGAATTCCCGCACCTGATAGAGCAGATCACAATGACGACTCCAGATGAACAGATGAAGCGACACGGCCAGGCCGTTGCCGCTGCGAGCCTTCCCGCCTGCTCCACAGCCTAATCCAGCCCTCTCATGAATTTTTCGAATTCCAACGCTGCCACCTTTATTCCCTCAGGTGAGTCTGAGCACTCTGCGCTCGCCAAGATCACTCATCTGGGGATTGGCGCTCATCAGGACGACCTGGAGTTTATGGCCTTTCATGGAATCGAGGCCTGCTATCGGCAAACCGAAAAATGGTTTGGCGGAGTCACCTGCACCAATGGCGCAGGGAGCGCGAGGACGGGACTGTACAAGGATTACTCCGATGAGGAGATGTGCGAGGTTCGGCGTCGCGAGCAGGATCACGCAGCCGTCGTCGGCGATTATGCCGCCATGATTCAACTCGATTACCCCAGTATCGCCATCAAGGACCCGTCTAACGGAGCCCCCGTCGAGGACCTCCTGTCCATCCTGAAGGCTACGACTCCAGATCTGGTTTACACTCACAACCCTGCTGACAAGCACTCTACACACGTGGCAGTTGCCGCAAACGTCCTGAAAGCGCTCCGAGCGCTGCCTTCCGAGCAGCAACCCAAGCAAGTTCTGGGGTGTGAAGTCTGGAGAGGACTTGATTGGATGCTTGATTCTGACAAAACCACACTCGATGTCAGTAGACGCCCTAACCTCGCAACCGCCATCGGAGGAATCTTCGACTCCCAGATTGCCGGAGGAAAGCGATACGACCTTGCGGTGGACGGGCGACGAATCGCGAACGCCACCTTTTATGACTCTCATTCGGTCGATGATGCTGAAAAACTTTGGTTTGCCATGGACCTGACTCCTCTCGTCGAGGACCCCAGCCTCGATCCTCTAGAATTTACGATGTCCTTTATCCAAAGATTCGAAGAGGACGTCCGTGGGTCACTAGGAAAATATTTTTGAGGCCCCCCTTCCTCGGTTCCGCCAAAAGCCTGCTGGGCTCGGATTTGAACTCTCCAGCTCCTACCTCATTCGGGTTTTGCAAGGGATCTCTTGTATGGAATGGCCCTTTGACTCTTCTCTAATTTCATCCATCCTGTTACCTTTCTCTCAGCCCTCTCTCCCGGTCAATGCGACTTCTTTCTACTTCTCGCCCTGACAGCTTCTGCGCCACAGTGGTGGCCTCCTTACTGTTTACAGGAATCCTTACTGGATCCGGATTAGAGAATGGAGAGGTGCAGGCCAATGGACAGTTTCTCTCAGGTGGAACAGCCCTCGGTCAGGAAGGATCCCTATCCTTGGAAGTGGCCTCTCCGGCATCTGGCCAACTACCTCCGCCTCCCAACGCGGCACCATCTCTTGCCAGAATCAACGGCTCCATGCTCTCCGTGAGCCACTTGGCAACTGCCGGGTCAAACAGCGAACTCGGCCAATTTAACTCTGCCGCACAGACCCTCGTTGAATACGTTGATAACATTGTCGTGAGCGCCGAGGGAATCGCTCCCGGCACAGAACTTATTCTAACCGTGGCTTGGGATGTTTCCGGGCAGTCCATTTTCAATGCCCCGAATCGTATTCGCACTCGTAGCAGACTCCTCCTCGAT
Source organism: Akkermansiaceae bacterium UBA5689 (assembly GCA_002420305.1). Taxonomy (GTDB): domain Bacteria; phylum Verrucomicrobiota; class Verrucomicrobiia; order Verrucomicrobiales; family Akkermansiaceae; genus Roseibacillus_B. The sequence continues at coordinate 3,144 of DIHT01000053.1, forward strand.
GCTGCCGGCATAGCACTTAACCCTGATCCGGACGCTCCGGAGCCACCCAGACAGGCATGGTCCCGGGATTTCTCAAACTACGAGGAAACGACAGAAGGTGAATTCGGCCAGATCCAATTTGATTTTCTTGTGCAGGCTGGAGTTCCCCGCCCCGGGAACATTCGTATGCGCAGCGCAGCCGGAGTCATTGTCGGCGGCTCGGGGTCTACCTTCACAGGCAACTATAATTGTCAGGCCATAGGGGCCCTTACCGCTGAAGTAGTCGGGGCTACCGGCCTTAGGACCAAAAGCGGCGAGACGCTCTATCGATGGACAACCAACTCGCAATCTGGAATCGACTACGGATCCCGTGACGACGATCCGCCCCAGGGCCCCACGCTCACAATCGGCACCTCGGAGGTTGGGGAGGAATTCTCAGCACTATCGTGGGCCTCTCGGGAGAATCACTTCTATCTGATCGAAGCTGCCACCAGTAATGGCCTTTGGGCCCTCGTAACAGAAGTGCCCGGAACTGGTCTGCCGCTCAGCATTGACCTGCTCAATGAGGGTCGAACCACAGGTTATCGCATCCGGGAAGTTTTTGGCTCTCAGTCTAGTGATCATGTCGTGAGAGCCCCGGTCCTGCAGGTATTGAAGAACCACAGTGACGGTCTGAACATACGCCTCGCATGGAACACCCATCCTCAGGAGATCTACCAGCTCAACGAAATCCTTCCCGACGGAACTGAATCACCAGCTTTTGCGGTGTCCGGCGACGGAGCTGCAACTTGGTTTGATTTTGCGCCTGAAACCCAGAGCCGGGTGTTTCAAGTCAGGGCCATTAAAAATTAAAGGCCAGGACCGCAAGTTCGCTTTCAACCAAGGTCCTGGGCAGCCTCCTTGGCAAAATAGGTCAAGATCACATCAGCCCCGGCTCTCTTGATCCCCAGCAGACTCTCAAAAATAACGGCCTTCTCATCAAGCCATCCTGCCGCGCTCGCTGACTTGATCATGAGGTATTCGCCGCTGACCTGATACGCCGCGAGAGGCAGAGGAGTCTCCTTTCGCAAGGTCGCAATAACATCAAGGTAGGGACCAGCCGGCTTGACCATGATCATGTCCGCTCCTTCCTCTTCATCCAGACGAAGCTCACGGATAGCCTCCCTGATGTTGGCAGGATCCATCTGGTAGCTTTTCTTGTCTCCCTCTTTGGGAGCAGAATCGAGAGCCCCTCGAAATGGCCCGTAATAAGATGACGCGTATTTAGCTGTATAGCTCAATATGGAAACCCCTTGGTGGTCAGCATGATCCAACGCCGCCCGAATCGCTTTGACCCGCCCGTCCATCATATCGCTGGGTCCAACCATGTCTGCACCTGCCTCCGCATGGCAGAGAGCCTGACGACAGAGGAGCTCAACCGTCTCATCATTCAGGACCTCGAGCACACCGTTTTCTCCCCGGCTCACCAAGCCATCCTGCCCATCGGAATTGTAGGGATCTAGAGCGACATCCGTAATAACAACCAGGGACGGGAAAGCAGTTTTAAGAGCCCTGACTGCCCTTGGAACGAGTCCTTCTGGATTTACAGATTCCTCCGCTCCTGGGCTCTTGAGCGCACTGTCAATGGCAGGAAACAGAATGACACAGGGAATCCCCAGAGCATGGGCCTCACCCGCCTCCTTGACGAGCCCATCCAACGACCAGCGCGTACACCCCGGCATTGAGAGAATGCTCTCGTTTTCTTCCCGGTCATGAAGGAAGAGAGGGTAGACGAAGTCTGACGGCGATAGAACTGTCTCTCCGACCATCGCCCGAACGGCTGATGACTTACGGTTTCTTCTGGGGCGCTGGTAAAGGTTCATGACTATATTCTACAGGGGTTTCAATTCGTATCCATCCTGTCCGTCTTTGACAGCCCACCCCAGACTCTGGATTTCCTCGCGCAGGATATCTGCTCCTTCCCAGTCCTTGTTTTCGCGAGCTATCTGGCGCTTTGCCGCTGCGGCAACCACTTCGGGCGGTGCCTCTAGGACTTCAGGATCCGGCAACCGCAGCCCAAGAGCAGCGAGAATAGCGTGAAATCCAAGCCAGTTCACTCCCGGGTCACCCTCAGTTTCTGCAATACGGAGGCCCCTGAAAAGCTGCCCAAGTCCCTCCGGAGTATTTAGATCATCATTCAGAGCAGCCAATGCCGGTGCAAATACTCCTAGGTCATCAAGGCCACACAGTTCTCTGTAAGAAGGCACATTCTCCCCTTCCCGCCCAGCTGCCTTAGCAAGAAGGGCCTCCCCTTTGGTTAATTTAGACAGGGCCTCCCGAGCCGCGTGCAGCCCATCAAAAGTAAAATTAAGCTGCTTTCGGTGATGAGCCCCGATCAGGGCATAACGCACTTCCATCGCCGTAGCCCCCGGATCCCTTTCCAGATCGGCCAAGGTGTAAAGGTTGTTCAGGGACTTGGACATCTTCTCTCCATCGACCATGAGGAATCGGGGATGAAACCATACCCTTGCAAAGTCCCCGCCACATGCACACCGAGACTGCGCGATTTCATTCTCGTGATGTGGGAACTTGAGGTCCTCTCCCCCACTATGAAGGTCAAAGCTTTCACCGAGATATTTATAGCTCATCGCAGAGCACTCCAGATGCCACCCAGGCCGACCCTCTCCCCATGGACTATCCCAGTAGTTTTCTCCATCCTCAGGGCGGCGACCCTTCCAGAGTACAAAGTCGGAAACACTATCCTTTTCATATTCATCCGCATTTGCCCGCTCTCCCTGCGTCTTTCCTAACTCAAGGTCCTGCTGATCTAGACGAGCAAGTTTTCCGTAGTCCTCATAAGAGGCAATCTGGAAGTAGACAGATCCGTCCTCTGAGCAATAGGCATTTCCATTTTTCACCAGAGTCTCAATCATCGCGATCTGCTCAGGAATATGCTCAACCGCGCTCGGTTCAATATGCGGCGCAAGACAATTGAGAGCCTCGCAGTCCTCGTGAAATCGCCTTGTCCATTTTCCGGTAAAATCCGCCAGCGACATTCCCGATACCTGTGAATCACGTATGGTCTTGTCGTCAACATCCGTGATATTCCGGACGTGCTTCGTCCTCACTCCTCCCACTTCCAAGACGCGCCGAAGGACGTCATTCAGGACAAAAGTCCTGAAATTGCCGATATGTGCCGAGCCATACACTGTGGGTCCACAGCAGTAAAAACCAAAGACCCGGCCATCGGCTGGCTCCAATACGCGCATCTCGCGCGTCATGGTATCGAACAAACGCACGCCGTGCTCTAACGGGACCACCCCTTCTCCGCAAGCCTCGGCTTGATGTAACGGATTGGCTCCTTGGCGATATAAGGATGGGAAACCCCCGAAAGCACTTAGGCCCACACCTTATTCGAGAACCTTCGGTTATCCCTAATACGGGAAAACGACCCCTTGCAGTGACTCTTTCCCTTGCTACACATTTCGGTGTGGCTACTCCTGAAAAAGCCCCGTTCACACCGGAACAGAAACGAGCCCTTGTTATAGGCGGAGGGCTGATTCTCGCAGCTGCCGGCCTTCTGTTGCTTATCTGGCTAGGCATGTTCCTCCCAGGATTTGCCGGTGAAGTCTTCCGCAAGATGGCCGGCTTTCTCTGGACTCCTCTCATTCTTGATTTCTCCCTGTTTATCCTCGGGGTCATCCTCGTCCTCTCCCTGAACTGGTATATTCGAGTCAGAAAAGGAGATGAATGCGTTTACCTTGAGCAGGTGGAAGACCCTCCCGACGGGCTCCCAGAAAGAGCGCGCTCCGCCATCTTTAGCGAGGAACCCCAACCTCAGGGGCTTGGCCCGAAACTTGCCGCCATTGAAGGAGCTCTCGCACTCAATGATCTTTCCGAGGCAACCAGTCTTCTTTTTGAGCTCCCTGAGAGCCACCTCGAGGACTCTGAGGTCCTTGCCCTGCGAATTGCACTGGCACGGTGCAAGGAACATACCGGCAAGGCGGACCGGCTTCTCCAAAAACTCATGGCTCAGTCTCCCCAGCACCCTCTTTGTAAGAATGAGGAGGACCCGGGCCTCCCTCAGGGAAGTTGAGGCGTTGCCCGCAGCGACGGCAGTAGCGTGCATCAAGAAGATGCCCGTGCACCCCGCATGAGGGGCAGGCATCTGTTGTCTCATCCTGCCTGTTCATCGCCGCGTTGACCGTTTCTCCGATCACGATGCCTGTCGGAACCGCCATGATGGAATATCCAATTAAGACACAGAGCGCGGAAAGAAACTTCCCCTCCACTGTAAGCGGGGCCAGATCACCATAGCCCAGGGTCGTGACTGTGACTATCGCCCAGTAAATACTGACGGGGATATTGGTAAACTTACTCTGCGGTTGGCCTGACTCAAGGAGGTAGGCGATCGTACCCATGATGGTAGCCAGAACCACCATGGCGAAAAAGAAGACTGTAATTTTGGCACGACTCGCGAGTAAGCCACGCATGATAATACTCGCTCCCCGCATATGCCCGACCATCTTAAGGACTCGAAACATTCTCAGCAGGCGGAGAATACGGATCACCAGCAGGGACTGGCTCCCTACGAAAAACATGCCGAGAAAGGTCGGGATCCACGACAGGAAATCGATGATCCCAAAAAAACTGAAGATATAGCGAGCCGGGCGGCGCACTACCCAGATTCTCACGAAATACTCAGTCATAAACAGCAGCGTAAATCCCCACTCCGCAACCTTGAGAGCTCCGCCCCAGCGCATCGCGAACGAGTCGATGCTATCCAGCATGACCGCCACAACGCTCAGGCCAATGGCCCACAGCAACAACACATCAAAAGCCTTTCCTGACTTCGTCTCCGCCTCAAAGATGATGGTCCAGAGACGCCCCCTTATTCCATTGCGCCCGGATAGGGAAGAGTCACCAGCCATCAGAGTTTACGATTGGGTCTTTCTTCCTCTGGAAAAATCTCGCCCCCTCAGGGCACTCAACACTGCGAGAACGTGAACAGCGAACATCCATGTTCAGCCTGCCCTCAGTTCTCTCATTCATCACGCCCCAGAAGATTTCTCGTCTGCTCCACCGAGCGACGATTGTATTCATCGTCGCTGATGATTGTGGGCTCTGGAAAAACCTCACGCCTGAAGTCGGTGCGGCCGTCAGTCGGCTTGTCTAGCGGCGCCTCCGTGCCCTCTCGCGCTCCCGCTGTGGCAAAGGATCCAGTTTTCGCTCTCTTGCTATCAAACCGTGACTTTCTGGCAAGGTGAGCAGGGCTCGTAATCTGAACTCCGGGGGTCTTCCGGAAGCGGCTTTGATCATCACCCCGCCGGTAACTGTCCACCTGCAATTTGCGCGACTTCTCCCACTTGGCAGATTCATAATTACCCGCTCTATAGACAGATTTTCCAACTCCTCCACCAAAGGACACATTGCGCTTCTTGTCATATTGACTTCGGACAGGACCGGTAAAATTGCCCTGCTTATCTCTTTTCAAGGAGCGAGAATCAAAAGCAAAGCGCTCCTCAAGAGCCTTGTAGCCCTCGGATTCTCCCAGTGCGATAACCTGCTTATCCCTTTTCCGTGGCTTTATAGTGCCCACGCCACTGTCCGCACCGGAACCGCCAGTACTCGAGCAAGAACTAAGCGCGATTAGGCCTGCTGGGAGGCACCCATACCAGATAAAACGAGAGAGAAAATTCAACGGGGAATCGTGGAGAGGCTGAAATCCCTTGTCAATGGCGCAGGCAAGACCGTTTCACCTTTCCGAATCAGAAATTTGATCTCTGGGCCTCAAATTCATATACTAGCGTTGTGAAACCCTCTCTTTTCAATCAGACCCCGGAAGAGCTCTCCGCGGTTCTTAATGATTTGGGAGAGCCCTCCTATCGAGGAGAGCAGATTCTGGATTGGCTATGGAGGAAGCGTGCAAGCTCGATCGACGGGATGAGCAATCTTCCTGCCAGATTGAGAGACCAGCTGAAAGCTAGCTTCTCCCTGCAATCCCTCACCCATGCCCGTGCACAAGGCTCCGCGGACAGCACTCGTAAATTTCTCTTTTGCTTACACGACGGGCGCTACGTCGAAACCGTTCTGATCCCGGCCTCTCCTGCACTTTACGGGGAACGTTCGGATCGACGCACTCTCTGTGTATCTTCTCAGGTGGGATGCGCCTTCGGGTGCAAGTTTTGCGCATCGGGCCTCGACGGGTTCACGCGAAATCTCTCAGCTGACGAGATCGCCGGGCAGGTCCTCCTCGCTGAGGAGCTAAGCAGCGAGAAGGTTAACAACATCGTTTTCATGGGGATGGGAGAGCCTCTGGCCAACATGTCACAACTCCTCAGGGCGCTCACTCTGATCACCGCCCCCTGGGGGCTGGGCATCGGAGCGCGCCACCTCACCGTATCGACATCGGGGCTAGTGCCTCAGCTCCGTAAGCTGGCAGATCACCCACAGCAAATCCGTCTCGCAATCTCCCTCCATGGTGCAAGCGACGAGGTTCGGGACCAGATTATGCCGATCAACAAGAAGTGGCCGGTATCCAAACTTTTCGAAGCGCTGAAATACTGGAACACGCGCAAAGCCCAGAAAATCACTTTGGAATACATTCTGATAGACGGCCTCAATGCCGACACCACCCAGGCTCACTTGCTTGCACGGCGGGCACAATCACTCAACGCCAAGGTCAACCTCATCCCCTACAACACAGTTGAGGGGTTGACCTGGAAGCGCCCGGCCGAGGACGCATGCCGCGCCTTCCGGGACACCCTCGCCGAACATGGGGTTCTCGCAACCCTGCGCCTCGAGAAGGGCCATGATATCGATGCTGCCTGCGGGCAACTCCGATTAAAGGAAGAAAGGTCCCTAAAAGAACGCTGAGGTTAAAAGGGGATTTCGCCCCCATCATCATCGAAATCGCCCGCGGCGGGAGATCCCCCCTGCCGTTGAGAGGCCGGAGGAGAAGATTGCTGGCCAGGCGAGGAGCCCTCCCCACGTGGCTGCCCTCCTCCTCGGCCGTCGGAAAGGAACTGCATGTTCTCTCCCACCACCTTGAGCTTGCTACGCTTCTGCCCTGTAGTCTTGTCATCCCACGTATCCATCTGGAGGCGGCCCTCAATATAGACGGGCCGACCCTTCCCGAGATATTGCTGAGCAAGCTCAGCCTGCCTCGCCCACAACGTGACATCGATGAATGTCGTCTCCTCTATCCGCTCGCCTTGGTCATTGTTCCGCACCCTGTTCACCGCTAACCCCAATTCTGCGACTGCGGTCCCCTTGGGCGTGTAGCGTAGCTCAGGGTCCCGGGTCAGATTCCCGATGAGCATCACCTTATTCAAATTGGCCATAGCGGAGACGTTAGCTGGGGATAAGCGGCTACCAAGGAAAATTTGAATTCGCCCGCCCGTTCAACCATCTCTGCTACATCCAGTATATAAAAAACGGCGCGCTCGCGCGCGCCATTGGCAACCGCAACCCTTCCCGGTCACAGATTTTTCACAGGACTATAACTGCTAACCCAACCGCTGGTAATGCTGAAGGTGCACCACGGCGTTGAGCTTCAATTTACCTTGGATCTTCTGAACCTGCTGGGCATCCGCCTGGAAGATATAGTTCACGTAGTGTCCTCCATCAAGGTGGCGGGCATTGTAGGCAAACTTGTGGCGGCCTAGCTGCTTGATTTCTTCAAGCTTGGCTCCTTCTGCCTCCATCTCCTTCGCGACAGCCCCCACAAGGTCGTCGACACTATCTTCCTTCCCTTTCGTGTTCAGAACAATCAGGCCTTCGTATTTCCTGTCCATCGTCTGTTTTCTTGGGTTGCGATTTGGAATCGGGTTTGGATTTTTGCGCTTTGGGCCGCGAGTTAAAGCGGTTGGCAGCTTTGCCAATGCCCTCAGCGAGGGCAAACTGCACAGCATCGACAGCGGTGGCAAGCGCCTTTTCCGCCGCTTCACTCTCATCGGGCCCGAAGCGACCAAGTACGTGCCCACTGAGCCTAGCACCCGGAACCCCGCCGATTCCTACTTTGAGACGCGGAAATGACTGAGAACCCAGATCTGAGAGAAGGCTCTGAATACCATTATGGCCACCAGCGCTGCCATTCAGGCGAAATCGGTGCTGCCCTAGCGGCAGGGCGACATCATCATACACCACTAGAATGCTTTCAGGGGCAATCTTGTAAAAACGGGAAACCGCAGCAACAGCCCGGCCACTGAGGTTCATGTAGGTCTGGGGCTTGAGAAACAGAAGTCCTTCCGCAGAGCGACACATTTCAGCCCTCCATTTCTTCTCAGGGCGGAATGCCAATCCGGCAGCGGTTACCACCCTCTCCAGAATTTCGAAGCCGACATTGTGCCGGGTCCCAGCATACTCCTTACCAGGATTTCCCAAGCCTACAACCAGTTGCGGAATATCAGCCACCTCTGTCCCTTAGCGATTCCAGAGAGGAAATGCGCCCCGAAAATTTCTTACAGGACCAAACCTCGCTTTCTGCATGAAACCCCGAGGTCTCGCCCCAGGTCTGATATGGGCCTCCGAGCCCAATCGGAGAATATGCGAAATTAGCCGGCGGACTCTTCCGCTCCTCCAGAGGCCGCATCAGTGTCAGCTCCTCCTTCTTCCTCTCCCGTAGCTTCCTCACTGAGAGCCACCCGGGTTTTCGCTACAAGGGCGACCACCACGTCTTGTCCGAGAGATGGCGAGACCCCTTCAGGCCAGTTCATCCCACCAACACTAAGAACCTCTCCAACATCCAGCTCACTCGCATCACCCTCAATTGTCTCTGGAAGGTCCTTGGGGAGACACTTGATTTCCAGATTATAAATCATCTGTTCCAGCTGGCCGCCAAGCTTCACCCCAACAGCCTCGCCCACCAGAGAGACGGGAATCTGCGCCGTGATCTCGCTCTTGTCGTCGACAGCAATAAAATCAACATGCAGCACATTTCCGCTGAGCGGGTCGTGCTGGAGGTCCTTAAGGAAGGCTAACTGACTGCTGCCACCATCCATTTCGAGGTCAACCAGAACATTGGTAGACGCACTGTCGGCCAACATTTTACGAACCCCCTTGGCACTCACCTTGACATTCCGGTTTTCAGAACCGCCACCGTATACCACAGAGGGGATGAATCCTTCCCGGCGCATGCGCTTAAGCACACCACTGCCTGTGCGCTTCCGATCTTCCGCTTTGAGTGAGTGCGTTTTAGCCATTTGTCTGCGAGGTTTGTTGCTCCCAGAGAGCTTTTTACGCTCCGCGGGGGGGCGGTTTGCTACACGGATCCACTGTCGATGTCAAAGAGAGAACTAACCGATTTTCCATTGTGGATCCTAAGGATCGCCTCTCCAAGAAGCCCTGCAATGTCCAAGGTGGTCACCTTGGAGCGGCAAGCCTCGGGTGGGGGAGGAGTGGAATTCGTAGTAATTAGCTCATCTATTGCAGACTCCATGATCCGCTCACAGCCAAGATTCCCGAGAACTGCGTGAGATACTCCTGCGAAAATCCGCCCTGCTCCGTTACTCTTGAGAGTCTCCGCAGCGGCACACAGGGTGCCAGCCGTCTCCGTCATATCGTCCACGATAATGGCATCGCGCCCCTCAACCTCTCCAATGAGCTTCATCGGTTCTACCACGGTCGCAGAAATTCTCTGCTTGGCAACGATAGCGAGTTCCGCCCCCAGAACGTCTGCATAACTTCTTGCCATCTTGACCCCTCCCACGTCGGGCGAAACCACCGTGAGCCCCCGGTCGTTGTTTTGGCGCTGTTCGCGTAGATGCTTGAGCAGAACCGGCTTGGCGTACAGATGATCAACCGGAATATCAAAGAACCCCTGCACCTGAGCGGCATGCAGGTCCATGGTGAGCACCCTGTCAACACCGGCGGCTTCAATCAGGTTGGCTACCAGCTTCGCCGTAATTGGGGCCCGGGGCTTGTCCTTACGGTCCTGCCGCGCATAGCCAAAAAATGGAATCACTGCAGTAATCCGCTCAGCGCTGGCACGGCGAACGGCGTCAACCATGATGAGCAGCTCCATCAGGTTCTGATTTGTCGGCGGACACGTGGGCTGAATCAGGAAGACATCCTGCCGTCGGACATTTTCATCGATCCTGACATATGTTTCGCCATCAGGAAAACTACTAACCTCCGCATTGGCCAGGGGGCTTCCTATCTGGTCTGCGATTCCCTGAGCAAGCGAGGGGTGGGCGTTCCCGGTGAGAAGTTTCATGAAGTTGGTGGGGACACCTTGGTTATTAGTTTCAGGCGCACAGGGCGAGTAGAATCGGTCAGAGCCTACACTCGGCACTCGAATTCAGGCCGATGAGCCAATCACCTGCTCCCCCGTCTCAGAAGCACTACTGGAATGGTCCGGAGAAGGATCTTGAGATCAAGGCTCAGAGACCAGTTGTCGATGTATTCAAGGTCCAGTCTCACCCACTCATCGAAGTTGGTAATCTTATTCCGACCTTTAACCTGCCAGAGGCAGGTAATTCCCGGCTTCACACTCAGACGACGCCGATGCTCCGATTTGGCGAACTGTTCAACCTCGTAAGTCGGAAGAGGGCGCGGACCCACGAGACTCATTTCTCCACGCAACACATTCAGGATCTGGGGTAATTCGTCGATGCTGGTTCGACGAAGGAAACTGCCGAATCTGAAGACCCTTGGATCCTTTTCGAGCTTGAAGACCGGACCTGACATTTCATTACCCTGGGCCTCCTTCACAGCATCAAGCTGAGATTCAGCCCCCGGATGCATCGTCCGGAATTTCCACATATTAAAAGGCTTTCCGTGACGGCCGGCTCGTTTTTGGCGGAAAAAGACTGGGCCCTTGGGGCTACTTATCTTTATAGCGAGAGCAACCCACCACCAAATCAGGACGAGGGAAATTGCGAAGGCAACCGCGGACAGGGCAACATCGATCATAGTCTTGATCCAGAGGGCCCATGACAACTCCGGGGTCGAGCGTAACACTAACATTGGGTTGCTTCCCATGCTGTCAAAATCTGGTCGTGCCACCTGTGCTTGGAGAAATCCTGCTGAGATCCACGCCTCTACACCCTGCAGTTCACAAATCTCGATCAACTCCGCCAGCTCACCAAACTCAGTCTGCTTGGGAGCAAAGATCGCCCTCGCCACGGATTCACTCTTAAGCAGGCTACTGAAATTATCAGGGCTGCTCTCGGCGGGATGATAGTGAGACACCACCTTGTATTGAGCGAGGACGTCCGCCGAAAGGCTTGCCTCAAACTCTGTAATAGCGTCCTCCGATCCAACATAAATGACCGCTTCCTTCGCGTCTTCTGCACGCACGGAATGCAGGACGAAGCTTCGAACCAGACCCTCCCGGGCCAGCACGAGACACACCGCAATGGGAACTGCCACACCAAGCGTAAGCCGGGGAGTGTCGCCCAACTTCAGGAACACGACCAAAGCCCCTACAACCACCCCTACAATTATCAGGGATTTAAACATCTGGGACAACGAATCCCTGATACGTTTACGCAAGGGATGCCGGTAAAACCCAAAAGCCCCAAGTGCGACCGGGGTAAGGGGCACAATAACAACCAACAAGGGAATCAAGTCCCCAAGCCCAACTTCGACCGGATCACCTCCTCCAGGCCAGAGTCCCCACTTTATGAGGGCCCTCAGGAGGTCCTCCCGGACTGAGGAACTGATGACAAATGCCAGATACACCAGCGCGGCATCGGCGAACTGCAGTGCCTGCACTGAAAGCGCTTCTTTGCGTCCTTGGGCCATCACTCTTTGTCGCGGTCAACCGGCCTTGGAAACCGATTAAGAATATCGTCCGGAAGGTCAGGCCGAATTTTCCCATCCTGCAATGATTTTATGTAGAATCCCACAATTTCCCGCCTCTGCCTGAATTCCTGCGGCTGACTGAAGCGAAACCCGCGGCGGATTGAAAGCTCGAGGTATTCCTTGGAGAGTAGAAAGCACCCAAGAGCTTCCTCCGGCCTGCGACTGTACCAGAGCTGTTTTCCTCTCAGAGCAAGATGATGAGAAAGTCCCGCGAAGGCCCCAAACTTGCGCTCTCTTCGTCGAGCGACCCGAATTGCTTCCCGGTGGACATCGGCAGCTTCGTCAAAATTTCCGAGCAAATCATGCACGAGTCCAAGCTCAACCAGAACTCGAGCATCCTGGGGATGGCGGCGAAGGGCAATCTCCAGTCCCCATCGGGCTTCCTGCAGGCACACCCCCAACTCGGAGCGGAGCTCCTCCGGCGTGCGTACATAGACACTCAATTGGAGACGCCCGTACAGTTCTGCAGAAAAGTAATGAGGGCTCTCCTCCACCAGCTGGCGTAATCGCGGCAACTCGGCAAGGCCCACCTCGTAATTCGTCGCCCTTTCTCCCTCCCACTGGAGCCATTTTGCCATGTGCAGGCTCTCTTTGCCGGTAGCAACCATTCCCACAACAATCATGAGAACCAAGAGAGCCCCATGGGTAAGCTTCGTTGAAATCGCGCGGGTAACTCTGGGTGAGGGGAACAACAATCCAATCACAAGCGCCGCCAGCATCAGAATAGGAAGGAGATGAGTCTGGAAATCAAAGGCGGCATGCATCATACCACCTGCTAAGGCCCCAACACAACCTACTCTCAAACCTCGCTCGAGCGAGGACCCCTGTGAGTCAACCCGGGAGATTCTCACCACTGCTCCCACCACAACAGTCAACAGGAATCCAACGATGAGAATGAGGCCAGCCATTCCGTAATCGCACAGCACTTGGAGATATTCGCTATGGGCAAGCTCCGGATCATTGACCCAGCTGGGAATATCCGTATCCCAGTGCTGGACCGCAAGATATCGGTAGCTCTGGCTTCCGTTGCCAAACAAAGGCTTCTCCTGCCAGATTTCATAAGCGACCGCTGCGAGGCCCAATCGCGAACTGGACCCTAGGAGATTTCCCATGTCCGAGTCCTGACCCCGCTCCTCACTCAAGGCTGAAGTCGACAGCGAGACTACCGCAATAGCAATCAACCCGAGAGCGGCAAAGGCCACGCACCCTATCACCCACGCGCCCAGAGTCCGGCTTCTTACCCGTAGGAAAACCAAGATTGCACAAGCACAACCAATCCCTCCCGTCATAGCGGCAAACCCGGCCCGGGATTTGGTCAACCATGTGAGCCAGATCCCAACAAGGATGAGCAGGAGGAGAGGTCCCCTCTGCCTCCACGAGGGCCTGCAGAGCACGAGGCCGGCACACAGCGGCATGATGATTGCGAGAAGCCCTGCCAGGTTGTTCCACTGCCAGAACAGCCCGCTCACTCCCTCACTGCTGGGACGTTGGTGTCGAAAGAAGGTGAAGCCCGGATCGAAGAAGTGCTGGTAACACCCCGCAAGAATCTGCATTCCCAGCACAACGCCAATCCCGATCAGCACAAGCATTCGCTCACGGCGACTAATCGCGCACGCCGATACCGTTGCCAGAGTCAGCCACGCCATGCTGAGTAAGTGAAGGTCATGGCGACCAAGGTCCCAGACTTCTGAGAAGAGAGCTCTGACCGCAAAATACAAAAGCACAGGCCCTCCCCCGATAAGCAGTGGCAGGCTCATCGCCCGACCAGACCGAACCGCATCCGTCAGCCCCAGAAGCGCCGCCAGGCCGACCAGGGGAACGGCAAAGGCACTGCGGTGGAGCTCGAGCCCTCCCCCGAAGAGAACTGCTACCACCCATCCTGTCATAAGACAAAGCAATGCAGACCAGGAAAGCCATCTGCTCTCTGTCTTATGCTCTTGAGACGTTTGGGTTATCATCAATTTAGAATCTTGAAGCAGATGAAGTAGCGGCCTCAGCGAATAGCGGTAAACCAACCGACCAAGACTAACCATCCTCCCAGAGAAATCAAAAGACTCCAGCTCCTCAGAAGTAAATACTCCGGAGTTTCCACGGAGGTCGATCCCCACGCCAGTTTAAGGTAGCTCAGCAACCCCAACAGAGCCGGGACAGCGGTTAGGACGAACGGCATCCGGTCCGACCTACTGAGACAGTAGGCCACATAAATGGCTCCAGCAAATAATGCACTACACCCGATTAGAACGTTCAGAAGTTCAGCCGTGTATCCCCGCAGAGCCCGGCGTGTTGAGCCCAGAGCCACTTCCGAACTCTCCATGAGCAACCACTCTCCCTTTCTTTTTCCGAAACCCAGAAGAAGAGCGAGGAAGTAGGTACACCCCACGAGCCATCCGGTGGGATGGGCCGTGAAATCAAAACTCTGAAGAGCAAACGCCCCAGCCGCAACCCGGGCAACAAATCCAAGCCCTATGACAAGGACATCAACGAGAGGAAGGCCTCGAAGGCAGAAGGAATACAGCCATGAAAGCAGGTAATAGGCGATTAACACCAAGGTCACACTACCCCCGCCGTAAAACACAAACGATAGGCCAAGTGCGGTGGCGACCAAGACCGTTACAACAACCCAAGCCGCCCGGACCGCAATATGCCCCGCTGCGATCGGTCGATCCCGCTTGTTAGGGTGACAGCGGTCCTCCTTTCGATTGAAGATATCGTTTGCCAGATATACCGCACTAGAGACCAGACAGAAACAAACCGCCGCAGGCAGGACTGCGGACCAGGCCGACCCATCAAAGACCGCTCCATGAAAAAGAAGCGCCGCCAGACAGAACCCACTCTTTGTCCAATGATGCACACGCAGGGCCACCAGCCACCTGCAGATCGTGGTTTGAATCAATGCTGTTTCTGTTCCTGACATGAAAATCCCTGCTGAAGGCGCACTATTGTCCCGACCATCCTTATCGTGGTCAACGCCTTGACCCTGCCCCCGCATACTTCCTCACATCCATAAAGTTTGGCAACGTGCCGAATGCCATCCAAAGATTCTGCATCCCAAGCGCGGAATCTGCGACCAAACTGTTCCATTCTTTCGCGGTGATAGGAACGGTCCACCATGTAGTCGAATCGTACGAGCTCCCGATCTGTTTAAGATCCGTCGGGGCTCCAAGTCTCCTTGCCAGTGCCTCAAGGGCACTCCTGTCTCGCCCGGCGACAACTCCTCGATGGCCTGCCAGTTCTTTGGGCTTCCACTGTTCCCTCCCCCACGGGCGCACCGTGAAATCATTGCCATTGAAGTGGTCATGCAGAGCCAGCTTGAGGCTCACGCCATTGTCTGGCTGTGGCGCCGGGGCACCTGCCTTCCCAAGGGTCCAGAGGAAAATGCGCTCACCCATATCCCCCCCCAGCGGCCGAATATGGCCTCTCTCGAGCAATGAGAGAAGCGCAGACCGATTTGACCCCTCAGTCGCATTCACTCCGCGCTGCCTCTTCCCAAGGGTTCTCTCGTCAAACAGAACATAATCCGCATCCTGAATCGTAGATGCCTTCTCCCTCCCGAAAAGCGCGAGGTGAAATGCCCCATAGGAAACAAGACCACTACTGAGCACAGCCCCCTTCCCCGGGGGGAGATCTCCCGGGACAATTGTATTCCATGCTCCCCAAACCCGCTGATTGTGGTCAACAGGCTCTTTCGCGCCATTGGCTAGCCGGCCAAGGAACTCCCCATAAGCCCCCATCGGCCAGAACCCATCCGTCGAAGGATATAAAGTCGGGGCAGAGGTAACAATACTGGCCTGTTTCCAACCGGCCATCCGCACCCCGACTGCCCAGGGCAGCGCAGTACCCAGCAGGGTAACGAGGACCGCAAACCGGCCCCATCGCCCCTGCCCCAGACGGTCCCAGCAATCACGACCACGGTCAGAAAAGAGAGTGAGAAGAATTGCCAGAGCAGGTAAGAACAGATGGCGAGGAGTATAGAGGACACACCCATAAAAAATCAAAGGAAGCAGCACTGACAGAGCCATAAGCACCCGGAAGAGCGATCCTCTTGAGGCGAGACCAAAAGCAAAAGTAATTACAAGGAGAAGAAGCGCTCCCAGACCTCCTCCGACAAAGGCCAAAAACGTTGGAAGGACAAAAAACGGGGCTGGTAACACCGCGAACTTCTCACTCAGCAGCAGTCCAAGAATAATGGCAAAACCCGTGCCGACTATCATGGCCTGTACCCGCTGGTCCCGGAGAGTCGCGCGAAGAGATTCCTCCTGTGCCGCAAAGAGTGCCAGCAGGGGCATGAGCAAAAGAGCGTCTTGACGCGCAGCGGTAGCCGCCCAGGCAAGTAGTCCCACGAGACATACCCGGACCCTTGACTGACTACCTCGAGACGTATTGGTCCCTGACCGCTCAGGGTCATGGCGAAGCATCACCGCAAGCAGGAGAAGAAAAGAAGCCGAGAGCATGTTTGGAGATAGAAACACCCCTGAGAAGGAAAGAACGGGCGTGAAGAGCGCGCCGTAAAGAACCGCAACTTGCACTCCCGACCACCTTTTCCGAGCTCCTACCGCGGCAAGAAGGGCCAGCGCATAGAGGGTGATAGCGAGGAGGTTTCCCTCACGGGCTATCTCCATCGATCTCTCATCGCCAGTCATGCGCACTTTGAGCCATGCCGCGGTAATCCAATATGATAAATACTGCTTGTCGTAGTTATAGCTATCGTTAGCAGCCACCGCTCTGTCCTTGGCGACCAGCTGAAGAGATCCTTCCAGGAGCGAAGCTTGATCGCTTTCCCGCATGACGGGTCCCACCGCCCAGATTTCCAGACAGATCCACAAGACCGCTACTACAGAAGCAGCTAGGCGCATTGTCCCAGAACGACGTATTCTCATCATGGTGCCGCAGGATTCAGAACGGCGAGATATTGCAGCTGCCTTCCGAACAAAGCGTTTAGAAAGAAGGGGTAAATATCGAGTGATTTATGCTCTTCGTGAATGGAAAGGCCCGATTTCTGGAAGAGATCATGCCATTCCCTCAGGTCAGGATAGCGGTAAAGGCAGCGCACTCCATAGCCGGCATTCGCGGCCCAGTCTATAAGGCTGATACGAGGCCACGCCAGAATCGGGCCGGTCTTATG